>NZ_CALJRX010000197.1 GCF_937976265.1 uncultured Haemophilus sp. | reverse complement strand
AAACGTATATCATAACGGTGAAATTAGTGATGAAGTTGCAGCTCAGCTGTAATTTGTAGGATTTATTTTTATGACGTTGATAAAAGTTTTTCCTATTTTCCTTATTTTAGCATTATCAGCATGTTCTTCTCTAAGAGAAGAAAATGATGCAAGAAAGGCCGCATTAGTTCAATCTGAAAGAACTATTGTGTATTCTTGTAACAAAACTACTGTTAAGGCTATTTATTCATTTCAAGGGCAAGAGCCTGTTGAAGCGAAGATTGTATTAGGAAATAAATTGCTTGCTGAATCACTTGAGTATGATTTTACTAAAAAAGACTTTACATCATTCATTTCAGATCAATATATCTGGAATGTTGATGCAGGTTTAACTTTGAATAAAGTCGCAGCTGTAGATGCTGTCACATTAATTCAAAGAGGAAAGAAATCAAGCAAGGTTTTGGCAAAAAATTGCTTTATTAACTTTAAAGAAACGAAAAAAATAAACCGATAACATAGATTTAAAATCTGAAGGAGATTTAGAATGAAATTAGCTAAAGTATTACCTGCAATGGCCGCTCTTGTTGTTTTATCAGCTTGTGCAAGCGAAGCACCAAAAGTAGAAAACAAAGCAGAGCAAACTGCAGCACCTACTGTAACGGATAAAACAGTCGTTTATACTTGTAACAAGAAAACGGTAACTGCAGTTTATCAATTCGAAAACCAAGAGCCAACAGCAGCAATGGTGATGGTGGGTAACAAAGTTATTGCGAAAGATTTCGCTCGTGATGCAGCTCAAAAAGACTTCACTTCGTTTACTTCAACCAAATATGTTTGGAATGTAGACAGTGGTTTAACTTTAGATAAATTTGATTCTGTTGTACCAGTAAATCTTTTAATCAAAGGCAAAAACGCAGATAAAATTGTTGTGAAAAACTGTGATGTAGATGTAAAAGCAACTGCAAAAGCAAATCAATAATTGACGCTAAAAACGGCCGGCATTGACCGGCCGTTTATTTTTGAGAATTTATGAGTATTATTTTAGGCATTGACCCAGGTTCTCGTGTAACGGGTTATGGTGTGATTAGACAAAATGGTCGCCATTTAGAATATCTCGGCAGTGGAGCAATCCGCACGCAGGTAGAGGATTTACCTACACGATTAAAACGAATTTATGCTGGCGTGACAGAAATCATCACACAATTCCAGCCCGATATGTTTGCCATTGAACAAGTGTTTATGGCTAAAAATGCGGATTCAGCTTTAAAACTGGGGCAAGCACGTGGTACGGCGATTGTGGCGGCTGTGAACCATGATTTACCTGTATTTGAATATGCGGCTCGTTTGGTGAAACAGACTGTCGTTGGGATTGGGTCGGCAGATAAAGTTCAAGTACAAGATATGGTGACACGAATTTTGAAGCTCTCAGATAAACCACAAGCTGATGCGGCAGATGCTTTAGCCATTGCGATTACCCATGCCCATACCATTCAACATTCTTTGCATATTGCTGGTTCGGTCAAAACCACAGAAACACACGAAAAAATGACCGCACTTTTAAAAACAAGGTATAGCCGAGGTCGATTTAGATTAAAAATTTAACTGGATTAATATCCAGTTTTATTTTATTCTATGCAAAATTTTTTTACATGGAAATCTTATGATCGGTCGTTTAAAAGGCATCTTATTAGAAAAACAACCTCCTGAAATTTTGCTTGATGTACAAGGCGTCGGTTACGAATTATTGTTACCAATGACCAGTTTTTATGACTTACCAGAAATCGGGCAAGAAACCACTTTATTTACCCATCTTGTTGTGCGTGAAGATGCTCATCTTCTTTTTGGATTTGCCCAAAAAACTGACCGCACTTTATTCCGTGAATTAATTAAAACCAATGGTGTAGGCCCTAAATTGGCACTCGCGATTTTATCTGCAATGTCCGTAGAGCAATTTGCTTATGCTATTGAACGAGAAGAACTGTCAAAATTAGTTAAAATTCCTGGAGTGGGTAAGAAAACAGCTGAACGTTTATTGGTGGAGTTAAAAGGGAAGTTTAAAGATGTTCGCCAAAGTGATTTCTTTGTGGAGAGCAAGCATATTCCTTCAACTTCAGAATTACGCGAAGCTGAGAGCTCAGCTGATGAAGCGGTTGCTGCGCTGATTGCGTTAGGCTATAAACCAACCGATGCTGAAAAAATGGTGAAAAAAGTCGCTAAAGCTGACTTGAACAGTGAGCAATTAATTCGCGAAGCCTTAAAAGCCGCATTATAAAGATTAAACAGATATGATCGAAGCAGATAGAATTATTAGCAGTCAGGCAAAGATGGATGAAGATGTCATCGATCGTGCGATTCGTCCAAAGCTTTTAGCCGACTATGTGGGACAACCACAAGTGCGAGAGCAGATGGATATTTTCATTAAGGCGGCAAAGTTGCGTCAAGATGCCTTAGATCATCTTTTGATCTTCGGCCCTCCTGGTTTAGGAAAAACAACGCTAGCTAATATTGTGGCAAATGAAATGGGCGTGAATATTCGCACAACATCAGGTCCTGT
>NZ_CALJRX010000196.1 GCF_937976265.1 uncultured Haemophilus sp. | reverse complement strand
TCATGGGTTGAAAATCATGGTATGGCTATTTTTAATAATCAGCCTCAAATTAAACTGAATCCTGTTTCCATTTCAGATGATCAAGGTAAAGTGTCATTAGATTTAAATGTAGCGTTAGCGAAAGATCCAAAATTTGATTTAATGGCGGGGAGTTTATATAAACAATTTACGGATTTCTCTGTAAATATTCATGTAGATAAAGCCACTGTAGTAAAACTTATGACGCAATTAGATCCAGAAGCAGATAAAGCGTTAATTAAAGCACAAATTGAAGAGCAAGCTAAGCAAGCGGCAGCACAAAATATTGTGGTAAATAATGATAAAAATGTGACGCTTAACTTAGTGCTTGAAAAGGGCGAACTGAAACTTAATGGTCAAGTGATTCCAGAAGAGCAAGTTCAAGGCGTATTATTTATGTTAATAATGGGTGCAGCAATGCAGGTTAAGTAATAACGGCTAAACAATCAAAAGGAGATAAAGTAATTTATCTCCTTTTTTATTAGGTTGAGATTATTTGACTACGGTATCATTGTTTAGTCTAAACGAGCTTTTAAATATCCTTCATAATCGGGAATATCAATATTGATTTCTTGATCAAATAAGCTTGATGTTAAAAGGAAATCGGCTGTGCTTTGATTAATAGCCGCTGGAATATTCCAGACAGTTGCAATACGCAGGAGCGCTTTTACATCAGGATCATGTGGTGCTGCGTTCATCGGATCCCAAAAGAAAATCAGCATATCAATTTTTTTCTCGGCAATCAGGCCACCAAGTTGTTGATCGCCTCCCATCGGGCCACTTAATAGCGGGGCTATTTCAAGTCCCGTTTCTCTTGCCAATAGATGGCCAGTTGTACCTGTTGCATAAAGTTGATGGAGAGCGAGAGCTTCTTTATGTTTCTTTACCCAATTGAGCAGGTTTTGTTTGCAGCTATCATGTGCAACGAGCGCTATTCGTTTATGAGAAAAGATTGGGCGAGTTGTGGTATTCATATTTTATCCTCTATAAAGCTAAAAAGTATGCGAGCACTTTAGATCAAAGCGGGTATTGAATGCAATATGTAAAGCATGCTTTGACTCAAATCAGAAAATCATTCCTAAAATGACCGCACTTTTAATCACAAGTATGGAAATAACAGGAAGAAAACCACCAGAACAGTGAAAATCTACTATCTTTCTTGCAAAAAATCTTCTAAAATTTACAAGATTTGTTAAATGTTTGTAACATTGATTAACAAGCTTGATTTTCGTGTTTGGCTATGACCAAACTTCATTTTCACTCAGTAAAATAAGGAAAGACTATGTCAGATACCTTAGTAAACGATATTGACCCAATTGAAACACAGGATTGGTTGTCAGCTGTTGATTCATTAATTCGTGCAGAAGGCGCAGAGCGTGCGCATTACATCATCAATCAGGTGATTGATCAGGCACGTAATGGTGGTGTGAACATTGCAAAAGGTGGCGTAACAACCCCTTATGTCAATACCATCCCACTTTCTGAACAGCCAGCATACCCAGGTGATAAAGCTATTGAGCGTCGTATTCGTAGTGCTGTACGTTGGAATGCGATCATGGCAGTATTACGTGGCCAGAAAAAAGATCTTGAATTAGGTGGTCACATTTCAACTTATCAATCTGCAGCAAGCATGTATGAAGTTTGTTTTAACCACTTCTTCAAAGCGGCGACTGATAAAAACGGCGGTGACTTAGTCTTCTTCCAAGGCCACGCAGCACCAGGTATGTATGCTCGTGCATTTCTTGAAGGTCGTATTACTGAAGAACAAATGAATAATTTCCGTCAGGAATGTGAACCAGGCAAAGGTCTTTCTTCTTACCCGCACCCGAAATTAATGCCTGAATTCTGGCAATTCTCGACCGTATCTATGGGTTTAGGCCCTGTAAATGCGATCCGTACTGCTCGTTTCTTAAAATACTTAGACAACCGTGGTTTAAAAGACACCAAAGATCAAAAAGTGTATGCTTTCCTTGGTGACGGTGAGATGGACGAAATCGAAGCAAAAGGTGATTTAACATTCGCAGCACGTGAAGGCTTAGATAACTTAATCTTCGTTGTAAGCTGTAACTTGCAACGTTTAGATGGTCCTGTAACGGGTAACGGCAAAATCGTTCAAGAATTAGAAGGTTTATTTGCTGGTGCAGGTTGGGAAGTGATCAAAGTCATGTGGGGTAGTGGCTGGGATAAATTATTTGCAAAAGATACTACCGGCAAATTAACCCAATTAATGATGGAAGTGCTTGATGGTGACTATTTAACCTTCAAATCTAAGAATGGTGCATACGTTCGTGAACACTTCTTCGGTCGTTATCCAGAAACCGCTGCATTAGTGGCAGATATGACAGATGATGAAATCTGGGCATTAAGACGTGGTGGTCACGATTCAGAAAAACTTTATGCCGCATTCCATAAAGCGCAAACTGCAGGTAAACCTGTTGTGATCTTAGCGCACATGGTTAAAGGTTATAAAATTCCTGAAGCAGAAAGTAAAAATACTGCGCACCAATCGAAAAAAATGTCACTCGAAAGCTTAAAATCTTTCCGTGATCATTTCCAATTAGATATTAAAGATGAAGATATTCCTAACTATCCATACATCACCTTCCCAGAAGGTTCGGAAGAGTACAATTATCTTCACGGCAGACGTAAAGCGTTAAACGGTTATTTACCAAAACGTTTACCAAAATTCACCACTGAATTTAAAGTGCCATCATTGGAAGAATTTGCACCATTATTGGAAGAACAAGCTCGTCCAATTTCAACTACAATGGCATTTGTACGTTTCTTAAATACCTTATTGAAAGATAAAAACATTGGTAAACAAATTGTGCCAATTATCGCTGACGAAGCGCGTACTTTCGGTATGGAAGGTTTATTCCGCCAAATCGGTATTTACAACCCACATGGTCAAAACTATGTGCCTTCTGACCGTGATTTAGTGGCGTACTACCGTGAAGCGAAAGATGGTCAAGTATTACAAGAAGGTATCAATGAATTAGGTGCGGCATCATCTTGGTTAGCGGCAGCGAACTCATACTCTGTCAATAACCTTCCGATGATTCCATTCTTTATCTACTACTCAATGTTTGGTTTCCAACGTGTGGGTGACTTAATGTGGGCAGCAGGTGACCAATTAGCACGTGGTTTCATGATCGGTGGTACTTCTGGCCGTACAACATTAAATGGTGAAGGTTTACAACACGAAGATGGTCACAGCCATATTCAATCTCTTGTTATTCCTAACTGTGTGTCTTATGACCCTGCTTATGTTTATGAAGTGGCAGTTATCCTACAAGACGGTATCAACCGTATGTACGGTGAAAAACAAGAAGATGTGTTCTACTACATCACCACATTAAACGAAACTTACGAACAACCAGCAATGCCAAAAGGCGCAGAAGAGGGCATTCGTAAAGGTCTTTATAAATTTGAAACCGTTGAAGCGAAAGGCAACAAAGGTCATGTACAATTATTAGGTTCTGGTGCGATCTTCCGTCACGTTCGTGAAGCAGCACAAATCCTTGCAAATGAATATGGCGTAAGCTCAGATGTATATAGTGTGCCTTCATTCACTGAAGTGGCGCGTGAAGGTGCGGATGCCGTACGTTGGAATATGTTACACCCAACAGAAACACCACGCGTACCTTACATTGCACAAGTAATGAATGATGCACCAGCTGTTGCGGCTACTGACTACATGAAATTATTCGCAGAACAAGTTCGTGCCTTCATTCCTGCACAAAGCTATCACGTATTAGGTACTGATGGTTTCGGTCGTTCAGACAGCCGTGAAAACTTACGTGAACACTTTGAAGTGGATGCACGTTATGTGGTGGTTGCAGCATTACATGAGCTTGCAAAACAAGGCAAATTTGATGCGAAAGTGGTGGCTGATGCAATCGCGAAATTTGGTTTAAAAACCGAAATTTTAAATCCGCTTTACGCTTAATAAAAACATCCTGTGTGTGAGAGCACACAGGAGCATCTACAAATAAAGTGCGGTTGATTTTAACTGCGTTTTTTAAAGGTAAGATAACATGTCAAAACAAATTCAAATTCCTGATATCGGTAGTGATGAAGTTACCGTAACAGAAGTGATGGTGAAAGTCGGTGATACCATTACCGCTGATCAAAGTATTATCAATGTTGAAGGTGATAAAGCTTCAATGGAAGTACCAGCACCAGAAGCTGGTGTGGTAAAAGAAGTATTAGTAAAAGTGGGTGATAAAGTCACAACTGGCACACCAATGCTTGTTTTAGAGTCAGCGGATGCGGCAGCGCCTGCTCCAGCTGCAGCAGCACCTGCGCCGGCAGCCGCACCAGCAGCTGCAAGTGTAGTTGAAGTCAATGTGCCCGATATCGGTTCAGACGAAGTAAACGTGACTGATATTATGGTGAAAGTAGGCGATACCGTTGAAGTTGACCAATCAATCATCAATGTTGAAGGTGATAAAGCGTCGATGGAAGTGCCTGCTCCTGTTGCTGGCGTCGTAAAAGAAATTTTAATCAACGTGGGCGATAAAGTTGTTACTGGCAAATTAATCATGAAATTTGAAGTGGCGGGTGCCGCACCAGCCGCAGCGCCAGCTCAACAAGCTTCGGCACCTGCAGCGGCACCAACAGCTTCAGCCATTAAAGAAGTGAATGTACCAGATATTGGTGGCGATGAAGTTAACGTAACTGAAATCATGGTTGCCGTTGGTGACAGCGTTTCTGAAGAGCAATCTTTAATCACCGTTGAAGGCGATAAAGCCTCAATGGAAGTGCCAGCTCCGTTTGCGGGTGTGGTAAAAGAAATTTTAGTGAAATCAGGTGATAAAGTTTCAACTGGTTCATTAATTATGAAATTTGAAGTGGCAGGTGCAGCACCTGCTCCTGCAGCAGCTCCTGCCGCGACAGCTCCAGCTCCTCAAGCACCACCTGCAGCAGCGCCGGCAGCACAATCAGGTAATGTATCTGGTTTAAGCCAAGAACAAGTTGTAGCAAGCGCAGGCTATGCACACGCAACACCGGTGATTCGTCGCTTAGCGCGTGAATACGGTATTAACCTTGATCGCGTAAAAGGTACGGGTCGTAAAGGTCGTGTTGTGAAAGAAGATATCCAAGCTTACGTGAAAACCGCTGTTAAAGCGTTTGAAACAGGTGCTGTATCTTCTGCCGCGGCGGGTAATGGTGTGGCAAACGGCGCAGGCTTAGGCTTATTACCATGGCCGAAAGTTGACTTCAGCAAATTTGGTGAAGTAGAAGAAGTTGAATTAAGCCGTATCAACAAAATCTCTGGTGCGAACTTACATCGTAACTGGGTAATGATTCCACATGTTACTCACTTCGATCGCACAGATATCACTGATTTAGAAGCATTCCGTAAAGAACAGAACAAGATTGTTGAAAAACAAAAATTGGATGTGAAAATTACACCGGTTGTGTTCATTATGAAAGCGGTAGCAAAAGCATTAGAAGCGTTCCCACGTTTCAATAGCTCTATCTCTGAAGACGGTCAAAAATTAACACTTAAAAAATACATCAACATTGGCGTAGCGGTAGATACACCAAACGGTCTCGTTGTACCTGTATTTAAAAACGTGAACAAAAAAGGTATTATCGAACTTTCTCGTGAATTAATGGAAGTCTCCAAAAAAGCACGTGACGGTAAACTTTCAGGTTCTGATATGCAAGGTGGTTGTTTCACCATTTCAAGTTTAGGCGGTATTGGTACAACTCACTTTACCCCAATTGTAAATGCGCCTGAAGTGGCAATCTTAGGTGTGTCTAAATCAGAAATGCAACCGGTATGGAATGGTAAAGAATTTGAGCCACGCTTAATGCTTCCGTTATCATTATCTTTCGACCACCGTGTGATTGATGGTGCTGATGGTGCTCGTTTCTTAAGCTATATCAATGGCGTATTAGCTGACTTACGTCGCTTAGTGATGTAATTAACGCGGTAAGATGTGAGTGATTAGGCTCACATCTTACAGAAAGGATCGCAAAGTGCGGTCAAAAATTTGAACGTTTTTACGAGGTAAAAATGAGTAAAGAAATTAAAACCCAAGTTGTGGTACTTGGTGCTGGTCCTGCAGGTTATTCAGCGGCATTCCGTTGTGCGGACTTAGGTTTAGAAACAGTACTTGTTGAACGTTATTCAACATTAGGTGGGGTATGTTTAAACGTAGGTTGTATCCCTTCTAAAGCATTACTTCACGTAGCGAAAGTAATTGAAGAAGCGAAACACGCAAGCAAAAATGGTGTGTATTTCGCAGAGCCTCGCATTGATTTAGATGAAGTGCGCGCAGGTAAAGAAGCGGTTGTGGCGAAATTAACCGGTGGTCTTGCCGGCATGGCTAAACAACGTAAAGTAACCGTTGTTGAAGGTTTAGCGGCGTTTACCGATCCACATACATTAGTAGCACGTGATCGTGATGGTAAACCAACCACAATTAAATTTGATAATGCGATTATCGCAGCGGGTTCTCGCCCAATTCAATTACCATTCATTCCACATGAAGACCCACGCGTTTGGGATTCAACGGATGCACTTAAATTAAAAGAAGTACCGAAAAAACTTTTAATCATGGGTGGTGGTATCATCGGTTTAGAAATGGGTACTGTATATGATGCATTAGGTTCTGAAGTTGAAGTGGTTGAAATGTTTGACCAAGTAATTCCAGCGGCAGATAAAGATGTGGTAGGTATTTATACCAAACAAGTTGAGAAAAAATTCAAGTTAATGCTTGAAACTAAAGTAACGGCAGTTGAAGCAAAAGATGATGGTATTTATGTTTCAATGGAAGGGAAAGCATGCAACGACACTAAACGTTATGATGCCGTATTAGTGGCAATCGGTCGTACGCCAAATGGTAAATTAATCGATGCTGGTAAAGCAGGTGTTGAAGTGGATGAGCGTGGTTTCATTCATGTTGACAAACAAATGCGTACCAATGTGCCTCACATCTTTGCAATCGGTGATATCGTTGGCCAACCAATGTTAGCACATAAAGGTGTTCACGAAGGTCACGTTGCAGCGGAAGTGATCGCAGGGAAAAAACATTACTTCGATCCAAAAGTCATTCCTTCTATTGCTTATACTGAACCAGAAGTGGCTTGGGTAGGTAAAACTGAGAAAGAGTGTAAACAAGAAGGCTTAAACTACGAAGTCGCTAAATTCCCTTGGGCTGCTTCAGGTCGTGCGATTGCTTCAGAATGTGCTGAAGGTATGACTAAATTGATCTTCGATAAAGATACTCATCGCGTACTTGGTGGGGCAATCGTTGGATCTAACGGTGGTGAATTATTAGGTGAAATCGGTCTTGCAATCGAAATGGGATGTGATGCAGAAGATATCGCATTAACCATTCATGCTCACCCAACACTTCATGAATCTGTTGGTCTTGCGGCTGAAGTGTTTGAAGGTTCAATTACTGACCTTCCAAACGCAAAAGCGAAGAAAAAATAATTGATTAAAATCTTCCAGAAAGGCTACTCGAATGAGTGGCCTTTATTTTTTGAGATCTCACTCACAAAATTGCATAAAAATTCAATAAAAACTGGCGGTCAAAATGACTTTTTGATAGAATCCGACCAGTTCTATTTTTATATTTTTTTATTATTTAAAAGCTATGTTAAAGAAGATTTTGATTATTGTAGGATTGGCAGTGTTGACAACAGCCTGTTCTAATGGCTCTAGGCAGGCTCATAATGGAGTAATTACAGAGAGCGATGATGCGGAGCTAACGGGGTTAATTGCAGGTTTAGATGGGAAACAAGGTGGACTTCGCCCTAAATTAAGAACAAACCGTCCTAAATCTGGTTTAATTGGTGATAAAGCACTTGCTCAAGTTTATAACGAATGGGGTGGTACACGTTATAGAATGGGCGGAAGCACAAAACGCGGTATTGATTGCTCTGCATTTATTCAAACTGCTTTTCTCGATGCTTACGGCATGGAACTTCCACGTTCAACCTCAGAACAACGCTATTTAGGTCGCCAAATCCAAAAACATGAATTACGTAAAGGTGATTTAGTGTTCTTCCGCCGCAACAATCATGTTGGCGTTTATATCGGTAATAACCAATTTATGCATGCAAGTTCAAACCAAGGCGTAACAATTAGTTCATTAGATGAAGATTACTGGGCAAGAACTTATACACAATCACGTCGTGTGATGTAATAACAATTTTTTTATTTCCACAAAAAGTGCGGTTAAATTTTAATCGCACTTTTTCTTTACGTAGATTATCTGTTTATTGGCTTAAGCCGCAAATTTCATTAAATCCCTTCTTGGTTTCATTTGGTGGATGGTATTTGTTACTGTTCCAACCAATGGTAGGCTTGTCCATTGTGTTGTTTTAATATTCTCCACTTTGGAATCTAATGCCATGAATACAAATTCATTACCGCTTACACCGGCAAATTCATAAATATGAAATTCATCTTGTTTTTCCAATACCACAAGATCACCGATGAAAAGGCTGTCATTTTTTTCAACCACTAACATATCGCCCATTTCAATTCCCCAAGCAAGCATATTCGGATTCGTTACACGAATAAAGCAAGTTTGTTGTGGACGTTTGATGCAATAAAGGTTGAGATCTAATTTTTTATTAAATGTCGATTTGCTTTCAACATCATTGAAAAATGGCATAGGATGATAAGAAAACGTCATATCATTTTGTGCAACTGTATTTGCGTAGTTCATCATCTTGTGTTCCTTTTAGTTAATGAGTTTTTAATCAGTGGTTGTTTATACAGGTGGAATATACTGTGGTTAGATACAGTATGTCAATAGGGCAGAGAAAAAATTTTTTTATAGGCGAAAATTTTAGAAAAAATTCATTCCAAACAGATCGGAAGAGC
>NZ_CALJRX010000195.1 GCF_937976265.1 uncultured Haemophilus sp. | reverse complement strand
GCTGTGGCGTTTCCTGTCGGTCGCCGCAAGCCTGATGTGATGAAATTGTTAAAAGTTACAGAGGAAAGTCTGTTCAAGGGAATTGAGAAATGGAAATTTGGTATTTTAAATCATAAACGATAAAATAAGCCTAATGTATTGGATTGCAAAAGAGAAATATGATGCCAATTAAAATTTATCATATTGTGCATGTAGATAGATTAAGTTCTATTCTTACTGATGGGTACTTATTAAGTGATGCTGTTATCAGTCAACGTACAAATAATGGCTCAATGATAGGGTTGAGTAAAATCAAAAAACGACGGTTGGAAGAGTTAAAGTTAAAGAGTCATTCTGATTTGCATGTTGGAAACTGTGTGCCATTCTATTTTTGCCCACGTTCAGTCATGCTTTATTTGATTCATTGCAGAAATTCTGAATTAGAATATCAGGAAGGGCAAGAACCAATTATTCATTTACAAGCTGATTTTAATCAGGTTATTGAGTGGGCAGATAGTCAGAATCCACCTGTCCGTTGGGCTTTTACCAGTTCAAATGCAGGTTCTAAATATTTTGAGGATTTTAATAACATAAATGATTTAAATCAAATTGATTGGCAAGCCGTTCAAGCTCGTAACTGGCAAGGACAAAAAGAAGGAAAACAAGCAGAATTTCTACTAGAAAATCAATTTCCTTGGCATTTGATAGAACATATTGGCGTACATTCAAAATATTACGCACATGAAGTTATGAATGTGATTCAAGGGCAACAACATCGACCACTAGTAACCATAGAGCCTACTTGGTATTACTAACAGGAGATTTATCATGATTGAATTTAAAACGGGCGATATTTTTGAGAGTGATGCCGAAGCTTTAGTAAACACCGTAAATTGCGTCGGTATTATGGGACGTGGTATTGCGTTGCAATTTAAAAATAAATATCCAGGGAATTTTAGGGCGTATCAGCAGGCGTGTAAGCAAGAAATTGTCAAACCGGGAAAAATGTTTGTTTTTGAAACAGAGCGGCTTGTATTACCAAAATGGATTATTAATTTTCCTACCAAACGTCATTGGCGAGGAAAAAGCCGTATTGAAGACATTGAAAGCGGACTGATTGACTTGGTAAATGTAATCCAAGAAAGAAATATTCATTCTATTGCAATTCCGCCGTTGGGAGCTGGCTTAGGTGGATTGGATTGGGAGCAAGTGCGTTTACGTATTGAGAATGCACTTGGTCATATCAAGAATGTAAAAATTTTTGTATATGAGCCAAATGGCGCACCTGAAAGTAGCAAAATAAAACATTCTACAAAAATTCCAGAGATGACTGCTGGGAGAGCTGCCTTAATTGAATTGATGAGTCGCTATTTAAAGGGATTATTAGATCCATACATTTCACTATTAGAAGTACATAAGTTAATGTATTTTATGCAGGAATCTGGCGAAAATCTTCGTTTGAAATATGTTAAACATCATTATGGCCCTTATGCTGAAAACTTACGACATGTTTTAAAAGCAATCGAAGGTTATTTTATTTCTGGATACGCTGATGGTGGTGATATGCCTAATAAACCATTAACACTTGTACCAGGAGCAGTAGAAGATGCGCAACAATTTCTATCTAATCATTCCAACAGTTATGCCAATTTTGAGAAAGTTACTGAATTAGTTGATGGATTTGAGTCATCATATGGTTTGGAATTACTGGCAACAGTTCATTGGTTAGCTAAAAAAGAAGGAATTACAGAAAAAGATAATTTAATAAAAAACATTCACCAATGGAACGAACATAAAAAGGTGTTTACTTCTAGACAAATTGATATTGCTTATGATCGCCTGTTAGATAAAGGATGGATTTAAAATTAGCTTGATTTAGCTTAATTGATAATCTTCAGATGGCCCCAAAAACTGCGGTCAAAACCCAAGGAGCTTCCCCATGCGCAAACTGCAAAATACG
>NZ_CALJRX010000194.1 GCF_937976265.1 uncultured Haemophilus sp. | reverse complement strand
GACGAGCAAAACCAAATTCAGTTTGAAAAAACAATTCCATATTCAACCGCACTTTCGTTGCCTGCTTTGCCTTTTGGCTATTATCGTTTGGTGATTTTTATCGCCCAACAAACTTTCTCGGTTCAAATTTTGGTTTCACCAAGAACAGCGTATCAACCGCCTTTATTAGAACAACAAAAAGCCTGGGGTGTGAATGTTCAGCTTTATAGCTTACGTTCAAAACATAACTGGGGTATTGGTGACTTTTCAGATTTAGCGTATTTGATTGAGAAAAGTGCCGAACATGGCGCGGATTTTGTCGGAATTAACCCGTTACATTTACTTTATCCATCCGTACCAGAATGGGCGAGCCCTTATAGCTCTTCCTCTCGTCGTTGGTTGAACTTTATTTATCTTGATGTAACGGCATTGCCAGAATTTAAATTGGCAAAATCGGTACAAAATTGGGTTAACTCTGCTGATATCGCCAACTTAATTCAATCTTTACGCAATCAAGATACAGTCAATTACAGCGCGGTAACTGAATTAAAACTAACCGCACTTGAACAACTCTTTGCCTTTAGTCAACGCAGTAAATCTGCCGCAATTATCAAACGTCGTGAAGCGTTTGCGGCTTATCAAAAAGAGCAAGGCGAGGCATTGGTTTTACAAGGCTTGTTTAATGTTTTAGACAAAATTGAACATGCCGATCAACAAGCTGAAGAAAATACTATTGGTTGGTTAGGTTGGCGTGAAGAATGGCAACATCTCACAGTTGCAAAACGTAAAGCATTAATTAAACAATATAAATCGGAAATTAACTTTTTTGCCTGGTTGCAATGGCTAACCGAACAACAACTGAATGACTTAAAACATCTTTGCCAAAAAGTAGGCATGCGTTTAGGTATCTATGGTGATTTAGCAGTGAATAGCTCACGCGGTAGTGTAGATGTGTGGTCGCAACCTGAGCTTTATTGCGTGAAAGCCTCGGTAGGTGCACCACCAGATCCGCTTGGTCCAGTGGGTCAAAACTGGAATTTACCGCCTTACAACCCAAGCCAATTAAAAGCAACAGGTTTTGCCGCAGTGATTACGATGCTTCGTGCCAATATGCAGCATTTCGGTATTTTACGTATCGATCACGTAATGGGCTTGTTCCGTTTATGGTTAATTCCAGAAGGCAAAACAGCGGCTGATGGTGTTTATGTGCATTATCCGTTTGATGAGTTGATGGCAATTCTAGCCATTGAAAGCCAACGCAATCAATGCCTCATCATCGGTGAAGATTTAGGTACAGTGCCAGATGAAGTGCGGTGGAAATTAAACGAGTTTCGAATTTTCTCGTATTTTGTGTTGTATTTTGCTCAACGCAATCGCCAATATCCACATGCGAATGAATTCCCACGCAATGCTTATGCGACGATTGGTACACATGATGTGCCGTCCTTGCAAAGTTTCTGGCATTGCCGTGATTTAGCGTTATTTGATGAACTCAATATTTTAAAAGGCGATGTGCTAAAAGAAAAATATGATCAACGGGTCATTGATAAACAAGCCATGATTGATAGCTTACATCGCGATGGCTATTTACCGCCAGATTATCACGGTGACGCGTTAAGTATGGCGATGCACGATAATCTTAACCGCCAAATCCATCGCTATTTGGCCAACAGTCAAAGTGCTTTAATTGGTGTTCAATTAGAGAACTTAATCGGACAAGAAATTTCATTCAATCTGCCAGGGACTTCAACAGAATATCCAAACTGGCAGAAGAAACTCGGACAATCCTTAGAGCTGATTTTTAATGACGAAAACTTAAAGACATTTTTTGCTCAAATTAATCAAGCTCGCAAAGCATAAAGGAGTATGTAATGACGAAATTAGTCGCCCAATCAGTAATCAATTCATTTTTTGATGGCAAACAGGCAGATCCTTTTGCAGTATTAGGCATGCATGAAAC
>NZ_CALJRX010000193.1 GCF_937976265.1 uncultured Haemophilus sp. | reverse complement strand
GCTTTACACATTTCTTCAATAATATGACCTTTTCCTTCATCTACAATTTTTTGAATGGCCGCCCCTGCACCAAGCCATGCCGGTAACATTAAGCGATTCTGCATCCAAGCAAAAATCCATGGAATGGCACGTAAGCTTTCTACGCCACCATTTGGATTACGTTTTGCAGGGCGAGAACCGAGAGGCAGTTTAGCCAGTTCTTGTTCCGGTGTAGCACTGCGGAAATAAGGCACGAAGTCTTTATCACCACGAACAACACTACGGTAAATATCACATGAAGTAGCGGAAAGCTCATCCATCACAGTACGCCATTCTGCTTTAGGTTCTGGTGGTGGAAGTAAGTTCGCTTCTAAAATCGCACTGGCATAAAGATCAAAGGTTTGAATTGCGACTTCAGGTAAACCAAGTTTAAAGCGGATCATTTCCCCTTGTTCAGTCACACGTAAACCATTTTTGAGTGAACGTGGAGGTTGAGAAAGTAATGCAGCATGTGCAGGTACACCACCTCGACCGATTGTACCACCACGACCATGGAATAAAGTGAGTTCAATACCCAGTTCTTCGGTTAAATTGATTAATGCTTCTTGTGCACGATATTGTGCCCATGAAGCTGCCATCATTCCCGCATCTTTAGCTGAGTCAGAATAACCAATCATCACCATTTGGTAATTGTTAATCACGCCACGATACCAATCAATATTAAATAATTGGCGCATGACTTCTTCAGAGGCATCTAAGTCATCTAAGGTTTCAAAAAGTGGCACGACAGGAATGTGATAAGGTACACCTGCTTCTTTTAATAATAAATGCACAGCAAGCACATCAGAGGCACTTCTTGCCATGGAAATAATATAGCAAGCAATCACGCCTTGTTTTTGTTGGGCAATGACTTTACACGTATCTAAAATCTCTTGGGTTTCTGCAGACGGCTCCCAATGGGTTGGGATTAATGGGCGACGAGAATTTAATTCACGTACCAAGAAAGATTGTTTTTCTGCTTCGCTCCATTGAGCATAATCGCCAATGCCAAGATAACGGGTAATTTCTGCGATAGCATCTTTATGACGCGTGCTTTCTTGACGGATATCCATTTGTGAAAGGGTAATCCCAAAACAGCGAATGCGATACAAAATATCCAATAAGGAGCCATTGGCAATAATACGCATACCACACGCCATTAATGATTGATAGCAATCATAGAGTGGTTCCCAAAGTTGATTGTCTTCCATGATGATATCCGCTTGGCTTACGCGTGGTGGACGATTTGCCATGCAATCATCAAAGTAATCAAGGGTCGCGATAAGTTTTGCACGCAGTTCTTTGACCACAAAACGGTAAGGCTCTAAATGCTCGCCATATTTCGCAGTAAATTCTGGTGTGCATTTCACCATGGATAATTCATCGGCAAGGGATTTGATGTCATTTAAGAATAAATCCGCCGCTTTCCAACGAGCAAAATAGAGGACTTGTTGAGTAATTTTTGAAGTAACAAATGGGTTACCATCACGGTCACCGCCCATCCAAGAAGAAATTCTGACAGGACGTAAGCCCACTGGTAAATCATAACCTAAGAATTCACGAGCATGTTCATTTAATTGGCGTAAGAATTCCGGTACTCCTTGCCATAGGCTATTTTCAATCATGGCAAAGCCCCATTTTGCTTCATCGAATGGCGTTGGGCGAACAGTACGGATTTCATTAGTATGCCAAGCTTCAGCAATTAAACGAAGTAACAAGCGTTCAATAATGCCGCGTTCTTTCGGTGTTAAATCATCGTGCTCTAATTTGCTTAAGCATTTATTGATCTCAACGTGTTTATGGACTAAAGAACGACGCGTGGTTTCGGTTGGGTGAGCCGTTAATACAAGCTCAATAAGCAAGTTTTCAACGGTTTTGTAAACCTCTTCTTTTGAGGCATTTTGTGCTTTTAAACGTTGAAATAATGCACTCAATGAACGGTTGGAGGATTGTAAATCTTTATGTTGGCGAGAGACCGTTTGGTATTGTTCAGCGATATTCGTCAAATTAAGAAAATGGCTGAATGCTCGTGCAACAGGAATAATATTTTCATTTGAAATGGTGGAAAGAGTATCCAACAATGTTTTACGCGCTTGGCTATCGCCCGCTCGAGATTGTTTGGACAATTGGCGAACATTTTCAATCAAGGTGAGAATGTCTTCGCCTTGTGCATCATTAATGGTTTCTCCAAGAAAACGCCCTAACATATTAATGTTATGGCGGAGAGTGCGATACTCATCAGTCATATGAACTCCGATAAAGAAAAAAATAAAACCAGGAGAGATATAACCAAAAATATGTATCGGGATCAAATGTTATACGTCGAAAACTTGCATTAAATCAAAAAAGACTAAAATAAGTAAAAAATGACCGCACTTTTTTAGATAAAATTTAAAGTGCGGTCAAAAAATTTAATGTTTATGCAAGTGTACGAACTGATTTTCGTAGTACCAATTCTGGATGGATCGCAATACGATGTTTTTCGTGATTGTCGTTATCTTTATTCGCAATACGTTCAAATAAGAGATTAACTGCTTGTGCACCTAAGCGAGACTTCGATTGGTGAATTGTGGTGAGTGGCGGTGCATAGAAACGTGATGAATGAATATTGTCATAGCCAATAATCGAAATATCATCAGGCACGCGCAAGCCTTTTTCTGTAATCGCAGAAATTGCACCTAATGCCATCACATCATTACAGCAGAAAACAGCAGTAGGTAGGCTGTCTTGTGAAAGGATCTTGTTCATGCACTCGTAACCGTCTTCTGGCTCGAAGAAACCTTCCATAATCCAATTTTCATGAATTGGCAGATTGGCTTCATTCATGGCTTTTACAAAGCCCTCATAACGGGTTCTTGCAGTCGTTTTATCTAATTCACCCGCAATAAGACCGATCTCTTTATGACCACAATCAATTAAATGTTTAGTGGCAAGGTAACCACCCGTAAAACTGTTGTCTTCAATGATATCTGTGTCCGTATTTGGACCCCAATCCATTACCACCATTGGAACAGACGAGAAACTAGAAAGCACATCAAGTGAATGTTGTGTGTATTCAGAACACATCACCAATAAACCATCTACACGTTTCTTGGCGAGCATTTCGACGTGATTTTTAATTTTTTCAGGATCATTTTGTGTATTACACAAAAAAAGTGAATAACCTTGACGATAACAATGATCTTCAACGGCATGAATGATTTCAGCAAAATAAGGGGATTCACTGGTGGTAACAATCATCCCAATAGATTTTGTCGTATTGACTTTCAAACTCCGCGCAACAGCACTTGGTGAGTATTTCAAGCTTTTAATGGCTTGCATCACTGCCTCTTCGGTTTCTTTTGCTACAAAACGGGTTTTATTAATTACATGGGAAACTGTGGTGGTAGAAACACCAGCCATCTTCGCGACATCTTTAATTGTTGCCATAATTTTGCCTCTAGAGAATTTTTCCCATTATAAAGACTGTCGCCAAATAGGTTAAGCAAATTATAAAAAATTTTTGAAAAAACGTACTTTATTGTTAGAATGGGGCATCTTTAACTAAACAAGTGGGAAATTAAAATGAGTGATTTTGGTTACGCGATGCTAACAGTAGTACTTTCTTTAAGTGTTGTCGTGGGTTTGGCGACTTCAATTTTCTAATTGAAAGAAATAACATACTAATCCATTTAAAATAGACCGCGCTTTAAGCATTTAAAGTGCGGTTATTTTTTGGTTGTTTTTTGTCTCTGAGCTAAAAGCAATGCCAACAGACTATTTCTTTAGTATAATTTGCAACTATTTTCGTTTGTTGCAATCAAAATAACGCAAAAACTAAATTGAGATAATTATGAATAAATATTTGATTTCACTAGATAAAGATGTTCAGCGTCGTGAGCTGTTTTTTGCTCAACCGGATACAGCAGATTTCGTTGTATTTTCAGCGATTAATACCATGCAAAAAGAATGGGAAGAATTGGCTGAAGTGTTCAATCCAACAAAGTTTGAACAGCATTATGGTCGCAACGTCACAAAAGGCGAAATTGGTTGCACATTAAGTCATTTAGCGGTTTATCGCCAGATCGTAGAAGACCAAAATGTGACGGAAAATGACTATGCGTTAGTCTGTGAAGATGACGCGTTGTTCAATTCAACTTTATCACCAAACACAACCGCACTTTTATCCGAAAAGTGCGACGCAGATATTGTATTAATCGGACAATCAAAAATTGCTGAATTTAACGATGTGGAATTAGAAATTAATTATCCGACAACCTTCTCATTTTTACGTCAAACAGTTGGTGATGTCACCGTGGCTTATCCATATAAAAGTTATTTTGCTGGCACGGTAGCATACTTAATTAAAAAATCAGCAGCACGAGCATTTTTAAAACAACTCGAACAAGAAAAACCGTTTTGGCTGGCTGATGATTTCTTATTATTTGAAACCCAATTCCAGATTAATAACAATGTAGTTCGTCCGCTTGTGGCGATTGAAAATCCACAATTAGTGAGTAATTTGGAAGCGATTCGTGGTTCAAAATCCAATAATTTAGTGAAGAAATTAATGAAATATCCACTCAAAAAAATCTTAGCAGTGAAAAAGAATTTAGGAAAATAACGTAAAAATGACCGCACTTTTTAACCTTTTTTATCTTTACGATCCTTGGCTATTCCATGTCGTACGAATGTCATTCGTCGCAGGTTTAGCGGCATTGGTTGTATTGACTTATCAGTACATTAAAAAGCAGAAACCGCAAGGCATCATTTTGCCTTTAGACAGTCTTGCTGTTTTAGGTGGATTGATTGTTTTTAGCGTGATTCCGCTTTTAGTCAATGGTACGCGAGATTTTTCTGTTATCTCCATGTATGTGAAAGAGCTGATTTTATTTATCTTTGGTGTGGGACTTTATAATGCCTTCTATGCCAATGCAAACGGACAACAACGAGTCGTGAGAGATTTGCAAATTGGTGTGGTGGTGCAATTTGCAGTGGGCATCATTGGCTTGCTCGGCGCATCATTTATGGTCGATTTCTTGCTTTCGACCAATGCGGTGTTACCTGCACGTTTTTATGGTTCGGAGCAGGAATATCGCTTATATAACATCACCGCAACCGCCTTTTTCCAACTGAGTTTATTCTATTTAATGCTGTTGCATTTCTTACTGGCTTACAACGCTAAACATAATACACTTCCAAGTATTTTATTGTTTTTTATGCTATGTATCGGATTAATTTCAGGACGTACATTCCTTCTGTTATCAGTTGTGAGCATTTTAGTGTATTTCAAATGGCGTTATGTGCCATCACTCATTGCATTTGCTATTTTGGTATTGTTATTGGCGTATTTCTTACCAGAAAACCCTTATGTGGCACATGCCTTAGAGCCCGTGATTAATTTATTACACGGTGCAGGATTTGTCAGTTCATCAACAGATACGTTGATGAAAAACCATCTCTTCATGCCAACACTTAAGCAGTTCATTTATGGCGATGGTATGTATATGACCGGTGAGTTAGAAGTTGGCCGTTACTATGGGCATACGGATTCCGGTTTTTTACGCCAAATTCTTTATGGTGGCGTGTCTTATGCTTTAGTGTGTTTTGCCGTGACATTCTATTTTGTACGCAAAGTCGCCTTAAATTGGTTTGATGGCAGCTGGAAATTTATCCTTTCTGCCGTTGTGATTTTGGCATTTTGTGACATCAAAGCAGACACCTTTGCTTTCCCTGGCATCATGTTCGTGATGTTGATGTTCTTATCGCTTTTTGGCACTCACGGTAAACAGCTTATTTTATTTAAACAAAAGGAGCCGAAAGATGTTTAGTATCATCGTGCCTTCTTATAATCGGAAAGAAGAAATTCCTGCGTTATTGGAAAGTTTAACCAAACAAACCACCTATAATTTTGATGTGGTGATTGTGGATGATTGCTCGAAAGAACCCGTTGAAGTGACACAATCTTATCCATTTGCAGTTAAAGTCATTCGTAACGAAACCAATCAAGGCGCCGCAGAAAGTCGTAATATCGGGGCAAGAAATGCCGATAATGATTGGTTGTTATTCCTTGATGACGATGATCGTTTTGCAAATGATAAATGTCAGAAATTAGCTGATGTGATTGCCGAGCATGCCGATGTTAACTTTGTTTACCATCCGGCAAAATGTGAAATGGTGAATGAAGGTTTTAGCTATGTGACCAACCCGATTGAGCCACAAGAGATTAGCGTAGAGCGAATTTTACTGGCGAATAAAATCGGTGGTATGCCGATGATTGGGGTGAAAAAAGATCTGTTTTTAAAAATTGGCGGATTATCGACCGCACTTCGTTCCTTGGAAGATTACGACTTCTTGCTGAAGCTTGTGCAAGATCCAACGTTTAAAGCGTTCAAAGTAGTAGAACCATTAACTTATTGTACGTTCCATACTAAGCGTTCTAGCGTATCAACGGATACGACTAATACGCAAAAAGCGATTGATTATATCCGTGAAAATTATGTGAAAACGGCAGAGCAAGAAAAGAATTTTGCCATCAACGCACAATATATGTTGGCTTACCCACATATAATGAATTTATCCCGTAAAGCGGCTTTTTACTATTTTGAGATTTTTAAATTAACGAAAAGTATTAAGCAGCTAGTCATTGCCTTTGTGGTTTTAATTTCACCTAAATTGGCAATTAATTTGAAACGGTTTATGTAGATAACTTATTAGATAGAGAAGTATGAAATTTTCAGTTTTAATGTCCTTATACATTAAGGAAAATCCACAATATTTAAGAGAATGTTTTGAAAGTTTAGTGGCTCAAACCCATCCAGCAGATGAGATCGTATTGGTGTTTGATGGTGCGGTAACGCCAGAATTGGAAGCCGTGGTTTCTGAATTCGAAACCAAATTACCCTTAAACTTAGTGAAGTTGCCAAAAAATTTGGGCTTAGGCAAAGCGCTCAATGAAGGATTAAAACATTGTTCTCACGATTGGGTCTTCCGTATGGACACCGATGATATTTGTGTGCCTGAGCGTTTTGCAAAACAAGTGGCGTTTATTGAGCAACATCCGGATACGATTATTTTCGGTGGGCAGATTGCTGAGTTTGGCGAAAATATTCAAGACATCGTGGCATATCGTAACGTGCCGACTGAAGCACAAGAGATTGTGAAATTTACGCAAAAACGTTGTCCTTTCAATCACATGAC
>NZ_CALJRX010000192.1 GCF_937976265.1 uncultured Haemophilus sp. | reverse complement strand
ATAGTTACTTCTGTCAGCTGTTTTTATTTTTTTCTTCCATTCTTTTGGATAATAACTATCTGTTAAGTAATAATCATTATCTATTTTTACAACTTGAAATATTAAATTTCTTCTTGAATATGCTTTATCCTGCTCTACATCCCACAATTCCCATAAAATCTTGTCAAAATGAGGTTTTCCATCACTTTTGATTTTTTGTGCAAATGCTCCTAAACTTAAAATAAGAAACAAACAAAATAATAGTATTTTTTTCATAACTTCCTCTCCTTTTCTTTTATTCATACATTATAATTTTATCTTTTTAAGATATTCAGAATTTTCAGATAAAAATTCTTCATGTTTTATATCTTTTACAGTCCTATCATTTTATCTATTATAAGGGATTTATCTCTATCTGATATTATCCAAGTATCATTTTCTTTTATCATTTTTACTTCTAATTTTTCTTCTTTAGAGGAAATGTCCTTGTTCTTTAACATAGTAATCTCAGCTAAAGATTTTTCGTTTGCATCTCCACCATTTTTTTTAATAATTTCACTCATCGATGTGGCATAATCTGGGTATTTAACTGTTATCATTAAATTAGCTTCAAACTCATCATACTCAATGCTATCAACTTTATAAGTAGATTGTTTGATACTTTCTTCTAGCATTTCAACCGTTTTAAAAAAAATTTCTCTCTCAATTTCAACCGCACTTTTAGCTGCAGGTTTAATGACATCATCTGCTGTTAATGCTCAAGGGCGTTTGGTGGTGTATTGTAGTGCGACCAACATTCTTTGTGAAACGACAACTAAAGCCTTTGGCGAAAAATATGATGTGAAAACCTCATTTATTCGCAACGGTTCAGGCAGTACTTTTGCAAAAGTTGAAGCGGAAAAAAATAACCCACAAGCAGACGTTTGGTTTGGTGGTACGTTCGACCCTCAAGCACAAGCGGCAGAGTTGGGTTTAATCGAACCTTATAAATCTAAACACATTGATGAAATTGTTGAGCGTTTCCGTGATCCAGCGAAAACCAAAGGACATTATGTATCTGCTATTTACATGGGGATCTTAGGTTTTGGTGTGAATACTGAGCGTTTAGCTAAATTAGGCATTAAAGAAGTACCAAAATGCTGGAAAGATTTAACCGATCCTCGCTTAAAAGGCGAAGTGCAAATTGCTGACCCACAAAGTGCGGGTACAGCTTACACTGCATTGGCAACCTTCGTTCAACTTTGGGGCGAAGAGAAAGCCTTTGATTTCTTAAAAGCATTACATCCAAATGTATCGCAATACACTAAATCAGGTGTCACCCCATCTCGTAATGCAGCACGTGGTGAAACCGCGGTAGGTATCGGCTTTTTACACGACTATGCACTTGAAAAACGTCAAGGTGCACCATTGGAATTAGTGATACCTTGTGAAGGTACTGGCTATGAGTTAGGTGGTGTGAGTATCTTAAAAGGTGCGCGTAACATCGATAACGCAAAATTATTCGTGGATTGGGTATTATCTAAAGAAGGTCAAGAGTTAGCGTGGAAACAAGGTGATTCTTTACAAATCTTAACTAACACCAAAGCGGAACAATCGCCAACGGCTTTTGATCCAAACAAACTTAACCTGATCAATTATGACTTTGAAAAATACGGTGCGACCGAACAACGCAAAGCTTTAATTGAAAAATGGGTTCAAGACGTTAAATTAGCGAAATAGTGTTTAAAGTGCGGTTGAAAAACAGAGAAATTTTGACCGCACTTTGCATTTTAAACCCATAACTGGGTTATTACGATGAGTGCCAACTCATCTTATTTTTATAAAAACACAGGAGTGAACCAATGAAAATGTCTAACGTTGCTTTAGCACTTTCTGGTGTTATATTTGGAGGCATGTTATTAAGCTCTCACGCATCTGCTGCAGAAGGGCGTTTAGTCGTTTATTGCAGTGCGCAAAATACGATGTGTGAGCAAGAAACTATGGCTTTTGAGAAAAAATATGGTATTAAAACCAGCTTTATTCGTGGCGGTACTGGCACAATTTTAGCCAAAATTGATGCAGAGAAGGATAATCCTCAAGGAGATGTGTGGTATGGCGGTACGCTTGATCCTCATTCTCAAGCAGGTGAAATGGGCTTACTTGAAGCGTATAAATCCCCAAATCTTGCACAAATTCCTGAGAAATTCAGAGATCCAGCCAAAGTTAAAGGTAACTATTCTTCTGCCATTTATCTCGGTGTATTAGGTTTTGGTATTAACCCAGAACGTTTGAAAAAACTTAATTTACCGACACCAAAATGTTGGAAAGATCTCGCTGATCCTGCTTATCGTAATGAGATCCAAGCCGCCGATCCACAAAGTTCAGGAACAGGGTATACACAATTAGCCACCTATATCCAACTTTGGGGTGAGGATGAAGCATTCAAATATCTCAAAGAACTCAATAAAAACATTTCCCAATATACTAAATCCGGTAACACAGCAACCCGTAATACAGCACGTGGTGAAACCGCAATCGGAATTGGTTTTTTACATGAATATTCTTTAGAGAAAGCAAAGGGCGCACCAGTAGAATTAGTTGTACCTTGCGAAGGTACAGGCTATGAAATTGGTGGCGTAAGCATTATTAAAGGTGCAAGAAACCTTGAAAATGCGAAATTATTTGTGGATTGGGCGTTATCAAAAGAAGCGCAAGAGTTAACCTGGAAAAAAGGGGATGCGTATTCTATTTTAACCAATAGTACCGCTGAACAATCGCCTTATGCGCTCGATTTTAAATCCATCAATTTAATTAATTATGATTTTGACAAATACGGCTCAAGTGATTTACGTAAACGTTTGATCACAAAATGGGTTGATGATGTTAAATTAGCAAAATAATGATGTATACATAGCGAAATAATAGCTATTATATTATTTCGCTTTTTTCTTTTATGCGAGGTTGTATGAACGCAAATAAACTTCCTATTATCCAATCTGCTAACTTTTGGATAATTCTTGCTGTTATTGCATTTCTTATTCTGCCTTCCCACGCATTAGATTATGGTTTGTTTGAAAGTACAAGCGATGAATTCTACAGTGCAATGGGGTGGTCTTCGTTAAATATTACGGCATTGTGGTTTTTACCGGTTATTTTATACGGATTGATGCCTCTTCTTAAATTACCGAAGGATACGCAAGCGAAAGCTGAGCTTTATCTTATTGCGGCGGCGATGTTGTTTATCTTCGTCAGTGCGACAATTTATAAAGTCAGTATGGGTTATTCTGTGATTGTATTAATCACCAGTTTAACCGCATTAGCGACGTTTTCCTTCGCTAAATTAAAAGTGATGCAAGGGGATAAATTCATCATCGCCTCTTTACTTTGCATTATATTATTAATTTTCTTCTTCATCGTTTACCCGACATTGGCCATCTTTGTATCCATGTTCTATGACGGTGATACTTTTGCACCACAACAAGTGGTGCGAATTTTGACTCAAAGCTATATTGTACGTATTATAAGTAACTCGCTATTCTTATCAGGCTTTGTAGGCATTGTATCAACGATTTTTGGTTTAGCATTTGCGCTTTATACCACACGTATTGCACGTAGAACGGCATTCATTGGTAAAATTTTCTCTATTTTACCAATCGTAACTCCACCGTTCGTTGTGGGTTTAGGGGTAACATTAATGCTAGGTCGTTCTGGTTATGTGACTGAGTTCTTATCCTCCACATTTGGATTTGAGAACCATAACTGGTTATACGGTTTCAATGGGATTGCGATTGCACAGATTCTGGCTTTTGCACCGATTTCATTTATGATTTTAGATGGTGCATTAAAATCTGTTCACCCATCAATTGAAGAAGCATCTTACACCTTACGTGCAAATCGTTACCAAACTTTCTTCAATATCATTTTCCCATTACTACGTCCAGCATTGGCAAACTCATTCTTAATCGTGTTTATCCAATCCTTAGCTGACTTTGCTAATCCGTTAGTATTGGGCGGTAGTTTTGACGTCATCGCAACACAAATCTACTTCTATATCGCAGGCTCACAATTAGATTATGCTTCAGCAAGTACTTTAGGTTCGATGCTTTTAATCTTCTCATTAGCGGTATTTATCATCCAATATATTTGGATTGGTAACCGCTCTTATGTGACCGTTTCAGGCAAATCCTATCGAGGTGATGTACAAGATTTACCAACCGGCTTGAAATATACCATCATCGGTATGCTTGGTTTCTGGGTAATCTTTAACTTAGCGTTATACGGCAGTATTTTCTACGGTAGTTTCACCGTAAACTGGGGTGTGGATTACACCTTAACCTTGAAAAACTATACGATGTTATTCGGACAAGGCTTAAGCGATGGAGCATGGCCATCATTGATTAATACCTTAATTTACGCAGGAATTGCCGCACCATTGACCGCACTTTTCGGTTTATTAATTGCGTATATTGTGGTGCGTAAAGATTTCCAAGGTAAAAAATCTCTTGAGTTCTTAACTATGCTTTGTTTTGCGGTACCAGGAACTGTTGCAGGGGTATCTTATATTTTAGCCTTTAACAATGCACCACTTTACATTACAGGTACTAGTATTATCGTGATTATCTCAATGGTGACGCGTGATTTACCAATCGGTATGCGTGCAGCCATTGCAGGTCTTGGTCAATTAGATAAATCGCTCGATGAAGCGTCTCTTTCTTTAAAAGGTAACTCATGGAAAACCTTGTGGTTTATCGTTTTACCATTGTTAAAACCAGCGTTACTTTCTGCATTGGTCACCAGCTTCGTTCGTGCGATGACTACCGTAAGTGCGATTATCTTCTTAGTCACCGCGGATACACGTGTGGCAACAGCCTATATTTTAAACCGTGTAGAAGATGGTGAATATGGCATAGCAATTGCGTATGGTTCAATTCTGATAGTAGCTATGATGGCCATTATTTTATTCTTTGACTGGATTGTGGGTGATACCCGAATTTCCCGTTCTAAAGCGAAAAAAATGAATTAACTCGTTAAGTTGTAGGTAAATATTATGAGTAATAATGATTTCTTAGTATTAAAAAATATCACTAAATCTTTTGGTAAATCCACAGTCATTGATAATTTAGATTTAACCATTAAACGTGGCACCATGGTAACTTTATTAGGTCCATCTGGTTGTGGTAAAACCACGGTGTTACGTTTAGTGGCAGGCTTAGAAAATCCAACTTCAGGTCAAATTTTTATTGATGGTGAAGACGTAACCAAATCGTCTATTCAAAATCGTGATATTTGTATCGTATTCCAGTCCTACGCATTGTTCCCGCATATGAGTATCGGTGATAACGTAGGTTATGGTTTACGCATGCAAGGCGTGAGCAAAGAGGAACGCGCTAAACGTGTAAAAGAAGCCTTAGAGTTGGTTGACTTAGCGGGGTTTGAAGATCGTTTTGTGGATCAAATTTCGGGTGGTCAACAACAACGTGTGGCATTAGCACGTGCGTTAGTATTAAAACCAAAAGTATTACTTTTTGATGAACCATTAAGTAACTTAGATGCAAACTTACGTCGTTCTATGCGTGAAAAAATCCGTGAATTACAACAAAGTTTAGGTATTACCTCACTTTATGTGACTCACGACCAGACTGAAGCATTTGCGGTATCCGATGAAGTTATCGTCATGAATAAAGGTAAAATCATGCAAAAAGCGCCAGCAAAAGAGCTTTATTTGCGTCCAAATTCTTTATTCCTTGCAAACTTCATGGGCGAATCGAGCATCTTTGAAGGTAAATTGGAAAATAACACCATTGATGTGAATGGCTACAAATTGCCGTTAAGTAATGCGGCGCAATTCAATTTACCGGATGGTGAATGCTTAGTGGGGGTCCGTCCTGAAGCGATTTACTTAAAAGCAGAAGGTGAAGCATCACAACAATGTGAAATCAAGAGTGCGGTCTATATGGGTAACCACTGGGAAGTGGT
>NZ_CALJRX010000191.1 GCF_937976265.1 uncultured Haemophilus sp. | reverse complement strand
TGGGCATTTTGTTTCAATACAGCGAGTTTTTGTTCATCGCTGAGTGGAATCAATTGATAACTCTCTCCCCATTTTAAGCGAGAAGCCAGATCTGGTAATTTAACGGGGAGAGCAGTAGGAGATTGATCTGCACTGACAACTAATAAGGTTTGGCCATTAGCCTTAATGCGATTAAAGAGATCAAATAAGGCAATTTCCCATTCTGAATTTCCAATAATTGTTTGCAAATCATCTAAACAAACTAATTCTTGCTGTTCTAAATTATCAAAAACAGCAGTGGAGAAATATTGTGATTTGCTCAACGGGACATAAATGGCGCTCTGTTGTTTCTGGATATATTCATTACAGAGTGCGCGTAGAAGATGAGTTTTTCCGACGCTTTGGTTTCCCCAAAGGTAGAAGAATTGTTGCTGTAAATCAGTCATATTTTGACGCAAAGAATTGAGCAATAATGCATTATTATCGCTATAAAAATTCTCAAGCGTTTCATCATCAATTTGATGAATAGGTAAAGAAAGTTGCTGATTCACGGACTAACGAGTTGATTTAAAATAAAAAAGAAAGGGCTAAATTTTCATTTAACCCTTTTGTTTGGGAAGTTTTATTCTACTTCATTTTTTGCTTTTGGCAAAATCAAGTTCAGTACAATCGCGACGATAGCACAAAGGCTGATACCTTTTAGGGAGACAGTATCGCCGACGTTGACAAACATATTACCGATCCCGAAAGTCATCACCACAGAAATGATGCAAAGGTTGCGAGGCTCAGTCACATCCACTTTACCTTTAATTAAGGTACTCATCCCGACAACGGCAATCGAACCGAATACCAACATCATAATACCCCCCATTACGATAGTTGGAATAGTAGAAAGGAATGCGCCTACTTTACCACAGAAGGAAATCGCAATTGCCCATACTGCAGCCCAAGTCATAATATTTGGATTAAAGTTGCGAGTTAGCATTACAGCCCCCGTTACTTCTGCATAAGTGGTATTTGGTGGACCACCTACTAATGAAGCTGCAGCCGTTGCGACACCATCGCCTAATAAGGTGCGGTGTAAGCCTGGTTTCTTAAGGAAATCTTTACCTGTTACAGAACTGATTGCCATAATCCCACCGACGTGTTCAACGGCTGGTGCGATAGCAATGGGTAGCATATAAAGAATGGCTTCTAAATTAAATTCTGGTTTGGTTAACTGAGGTAATTCAAACCATTTTGCGTCTAAAACAGGTTGGAAGTTAATTAAGCCTAGGAATAAACAAACCACATAGCCGGCAATGATACCAAACATAATTGGAATCAGTTTCATCATACCTTTGGCAAATACCGCAACAGAAAGAGTGGTGACCAAGGTAATCATAGAAACCAAGACAGAGTGCTCATAGCTGTATGCACTGTTTTTTCCTAATGCCATATCCACAGCAACGGGTGCAAGTCCCATACCAATAATGATAATTACGGGACCGACAACAACAGGCGGGAAGATACGTTCAAGTGCTGCACTACCACGTAATTTTACTAAGATTGATAGTGCGAAATAGACTAAGCCCGCACAAGCAAGTCCACCCATTGTGGTTGGAATGCCCCAAGTCTGTACGCCATATTGAATAGGCGCAATAAAGGCAAAAGAGGAGGCCAAGAAAATAGGGACTTGTTTACCGGTACAAAGTTGGAAAAGTAGTGTGCCGATACCCGCGGTAAGAAGGGCTGTATTAGAATTTAATCCAGTGATTAAAGGAACTAACACTAAGGCGCCAAAGGCAACAAATAACATTTGTAAACCGACAAACGCTTGTTTGCCCATGCTTTGCACCTCAACAGGTGCGGTTGTAGTTTGATTACTCATTTAGTTTCAACTCTCGGTTTGAATTAACTGCAAGTGCGGTCGGTTTTAATGCTTTTTTAGCTTTTGTGTTTTCACGCACGGAAAAAAGACGGCTATAAATGCCGTCTTATTAAAAGGGAATTATTTCGTCCCAAAAATCTTATCGCCTGCATCACCCAAGCCAGGGATGATGTAGCCTTGTTCATTTAAGTGATCATCAATCGATGCACAATAAAGTTCGATATCAGGATGTGCTTTTTCTAACGCTTTGATTCCTTCTGGTGCCGCGACTAATACTAATACTTTGATGTGTTGGCAACCTTTTGCTTTTAATAAATCAATTGTGGAGATCATTGAACCACCCGTTGCAAGCATTGGATCCACAACGATAGCTAAACGTTCTTCTAAGTCACTGGCTAGTTTTTGGAAATAAGGGACGGGTTCAAGGGTTTCTTCATTGCGATAAATCCCGACTACACTGATGCGAGCACTAGGAACATGTTCTAATACACCATCCATCATGCCAAGGCCTGCACGTAAAATTGGTACAACAGTAACTTTTTTACCTTTGATACGGTCAATTTCAACAGGACCGTTCCAACCTTCGATAATCACTTTTTCTGTTTCAAGATCGGCCGTCGCTTCATAGGTGAGTAAGCTGCCCACTTCAGTTGCAAGTTCACGGAATTTTTTGGTATCAATATCAGCTTCGCGCATCACGCCTAATTTATGTTTAACAAGCGGATGTTTTACTTCAACGAGTTTCATCTTTTTTCTCCCTTTAAAAAAACAAATCGAAGAATTTTATATCAGAAATATTGAATTGCCTAGTATTTTTATTATGACAGTTGGGTATAAAAACAGTGATAAAATTGACCGCACTTTGCTATTAAATACATCCACCACAGCTACCACAGCGCCAATCTTCCTTATTCACCGCTTGATAGAATGCTCGCATGGTTTCTTCTTCTAAAGGAATATTGTGCTCAATAAAGACATCAGAAAGCCAATCAATGTTTTCCACAATCCAATCATCTTCCATTAAGCCTTCTCGATAAAGTTCATCTTCGGGATCCATGAAATTATAAATATTATTTGTTCCCATATCTTTGTCTCGACGTTCAAGTGGTAGTACTACAGGTAAACCGAGATAAGTAATGTCCCAATGACCTAGACATAGCGTATTGCCCTTTGATGACCAACTAGCGTTGAATGGATTGTCACTCATGTTGAAATGTTATAAGAAAAGTTGAAAAGTATGGAAAGTATAGATCTAAAGACAAATTTAATCATACTTAAAAGAAGGTAAATGATTTGATGGAGATCAAAGTAGGGGCAGAAAATTTAACGAATTTTTCACAAATAAAAAGCGGCCAATTACTTAGCCGCTTTTGCACGATAATAAATTTAATTATGCTACTTTTTTAGGTTTAAAGAATACCATCGTAAAGATTTGCCAGAAGAAGGCTAGTGCACCGAAGATGAAGACAACGTCGCCACCAAAACGAACCCAACGTAGAGTATCGAATAGAGGTTGTTGCATAAATTCTTCACTACGTGCATACCATAAGCCTTCAGAGATACTTGCATAACCTTGAATAATACCGATTGGTAATAAGCTTGATACGATCATTAACACTAAACCGCCATTTAATAACCAGAAGCCCCATTTCATTAACTTATCGTTAAATGGTGTATCTGGGTGTAAATAACGAGCGATTAAGAATACGAAACCTAATGCTAAGAAACCATACACACCGAATAATGCAGCGTGCGCGTGAACAGCAGTCGTGTTCAAGCCTTGGATATAGTAAAGCGAAATTGGTGGATTGATTAAGAAACCAAATACGCCAGCACCTAACATATTCCAGAATGCCACTGCAACGAAGCAGTAAAGAGGCCATTTTAAGCGTTCCATCCAAGGTGTTTTTTGTTGCATCGCCCAGTGTTCCCAAGCTTCATGGCCTAATAACACTAAAGGTACTACTTCAAGCGCAGAGAATGATGCACCTACTGCGATAATTGGCGTGGTTGTACCAGCGAAGTATAAGTGGTGGAATGTACCTGGGATACCACCGATTAAGAATAATGCCGCTTCAGTAATGGTTGCCACAGTCGCAGTACGACGTGAAACTAAACCTAAACTTACGAAGATGAATGAGAGTGCCGCTACAGAGAATACTTCAAAGAAGCCTTCTACCCATAGGTGAACTACCCACCAACGCCAGTATTCCATCACAGAAATGTGAGTGTGCTCGCCGTAGAATAATGCTGGGCCATAGAATAAGCCGATTGCAATCACAGAAGCGAAGAACAAGGCTAATAAATTTTTGTCTCCCGGTTGTTTGAATGCGTTCACTGTACCGCGAAGCATTAAGACTAACCAGAATAAGATGCCCGCGAATTTCACCGCTTGCCAGAAACGACCTAAGTCAATGAACTCATAGCCTTGGTGACCGAACATGAAACTCCATTCTTCTGGAAGAATATGTGCAATCGCTAAATAGCTACCAGTGAATGAACCGACGACTAATACCACTAATGCCCAGAATAAAATATCCACACCCAATTTTTGGAATTTCGGATCTTTACCACCATTGATGATCGGTGCAAGGAATAAACCACCGGCTAAGAATGCCATTGCAATCCAGAATAATGCGGCTTGAATATGCCATGTACGCACTAATGAATATGGGAAGTATTGAGAAATATCAATACCATAGAATTCTTGACCTTCAACCGTGTAGTGCGCCACAATCGCCCCTAAATTCACTTGCACGAAGAAAAGCGCAAGTACGGTAAATAAGTATTTACCTAAGGCTTTTTGTGATGGCGTTAATTGCAATTTAGTTAACGGGTCAACTTCCGGTGCAACAGGATCTTTTTCATCTTCACGACGTTTAAATGACCAAATCCACACCACAAAACCGATACCGGCAATGAGGATTACTATACTTGCAATAGACCAAACTACGTTTTCTGGTGTTGGCACGTTATTGATTAATGGCTCATGTGGCCAGTTGTTGGTATAACTTGCATTTGTATTTGGACGTTCTGCAGAGGCAGTCCATGCAGTCCAGAAGAAGAATTTTGTTAAGTCTTTACGCGCTTGTAAGTCAGGAAGGGTATTATCCTTCATCGCAAAGTGTTCACGAGTCACTTTAGTTGCTGGATCATCACCGTATAAAGAAATGTAGTATTGTGCCGTTTTTTCCATTGCCGCTAAACGGGTATTAGAAAGCACAACGGTACCGTTTTCAACTTTGCTTCCACGATATTCTTTGGTTAGGCGCGCTTTTAATAACGTTTGTTGTTCATCATTTAAATCTGCAAAGTTTTTACCAAATTCTTTATTTGCAGTGATATCTAACCAGTTGGTTAATTCACGATGTAGCCAATCTGCAGTCCAATCTGGCGCTTGGTATGCACCATGACCCCAAACAGAACCCACTTGCATACCACCAGTGGTTTGCCAAGCCGTTTGACCATGTAAAATTTCATCGTGAGTAATCACTTTTTCACCTGATTCTGAAACATATTGTTGCGGAATTGGTGGTGCTTCACGATAAACTTCGAACCCATAGTAACCGAGAATGGAGAATCCTCCAATTAATACGACGACTAATAGGTACCAGAACTTTTTATACTGTCCCATTTTATCACTCCTAAATTATTAGAAAATATCACTTCCTGATGATTAAATGACGTAGATAATCATCAGAGACTAGATTCTACGCCAAGTAAAATACCTGAGCAATTATATATGGTATATTTTGGCAAAATTACCTAAAATTGAGTAATTTAATTGGGTAATGGAGAATGCTGAGCGAAAGATACGTGTTTCTTTGGAGATGAATGGCGTTATTAAGTTTAAAACGAAAGAATAGAGGCTAAGGAGAAATCAATCAGATTATTAAAAAAAGACTGAGCTTTACGATGGTAAAGCTCAGAATAGAAGGTATTAATTTTAAGAAAATAGGTTTTATTTAAAGACTAGAGAATGATACTTCCAATTAATGCAATAATAAAACCTACGACACCGATTGAGGTTTCGAGTAATGTCCATGTTTTTAAAGTTGTTTTTGTATCCATTTCTAAGAAACGACTGATTAGCCA
>NZ_CALJRX010000190.1 GCF_937976265.1 uncultured Haemophilus sp. | reverse complement strand
CGAAATTGAGTAACCTGGTGGACAATACGGATGATTTAAATAACTATGATGCGGCGATAGACAGATTGAGAAAAGAACGAAGCAAATATCAGAAACTTCGCGGTAGCGGAGGTAGTATTGATGATATTCAAGACAATATCTGTAAATTGGCAAAGGAATTGTTTGAGGCTGAAAATAAGAAACCTTTATTAATAGAGGCTACAAAAGATGTAGAAAAGTTGAATGCACAAACAGTAGAGCAGGATAATGAATTGGCTGTACTTCGTGATAAGATAACAAAAGCTTCAAAACAGAAAGGCGACAAAGTAATAAGAGAACAGTTCTTAGAACTGGAAAAAGATCTAACTCTTGTAGAAGAAAATATTGATAGTTTAAACAAATTATACCCAAAGGGCTACCCAAAAAAGGAAGAAATTGTATTTAATAATAAAAGAGTTTTGGCCATAGAGCATGCAGAGAAAAGCTTGTCTGAACTTGTAATAAAAGATGAGGATATTGAGTGTGAAGCTAAGTGGAGAGAAGTTTTTGCAGATGAAGATATAACCTCAAATGATATCAGAGCTAGAATTATTTCTATTCCTTCATCAATTCTTAAATTGTTACCAGAATCAATGAAAAAGGTAAAAGTTCTATTTAATAATAGTAAGGCATATACTCTAAATATAGATAAAAGTAGACGTTATCTTGGAGGAGTGACAGAAATATTAAGAGAGCATAACCTATTATCTGTAGATAATGTGATTACTCCTAAAAATGCTAAATGGCATTTTAATGAAATGACTAATGAAATTAAGATACTTATTGAAAATTAAAGAGAAATCTGAAATGCAAGAAAACTTCCTAGTAGAAATCGGCACAGAAGAGCTGCCACCAAAAGCTCTCAAAACATTAGCAACCTCTTTTGCGGATAACGTTGAGGCAGAATTAAACCAAGCAGGTTTAACCTTCGATAAAATCGAATGGTTTGCGGCGCCGCGTCGTTTGGCGGTGAAAGTGTTGAACTTAGCGACACAACAACCAAGCAAAGAAATCGAAAAACGCGGACCGGCAGTGTCTGCAGCCTTTGATGCGGAAGGTAAACCAACTAAAGCGGCAGAAGGCTGGGCGCGTGGTTGTGGTATTACCGTTGAGCAAGCAGAACGCATTGCAACTGATAAAGGTGAATGGTTAGTTCACCGTGCGAAAATTGAAGGTCAACCGACCAAAAACTTACTTAACGATATTGTGGCAAATGCGTTGGCGAAATTGCCAATTCCAAAACCAATGCGTTGGGCAGATAAAACCGTGCAATTTATCCGTCCGGTTCACACCGTGACTATGTTGTTAGGTGATGAGTTAATCGAAGGCGAAATTTTAGGTGTGGCAAGTGCTCGTACTATTCGCGGTCACCGTTTCTTAGGCGAGAAAGAATTTGAAATTCAACATGCAGACCAATATCCACAATTATTACGTGAAAAAGGTTCTGTAGTCGCAGATTTCAACGAGCGTAAAGCAGAAATTTTGGCAAAATCTCAAGCAAAAGCGACCGCACTTGGCGGCGTGGCTGATATTGAAGAAAGCTTGCTTGAAGAAGTAACTTCTTTGGTGGAATATCCAAATGTGTTAGCGGCAAAATTTGAAGAACGTTTCTTAGCGGTGCCTGCGGAAGCCTTGGTTTACACCATGAAAGGCGACCAAAAATATTTCCCGATTTATGACAAAGACGGCAAATTATTACCGCACTTTATTTTTGTCTCGAACATCAACCCAGAAGATCCAACCGCGATTATCGAAGGGAACGAAAAAGTGGTTCGTCCACGTTTAACCGATGCGGAATTCTTCTTCAAAACCGACTTAAAACAAAAACTGGTTGATCGTTTACCACGCTTAGAAACCGTGTTATTCCAACAACAACTGGGTACATTGAAAGACAAAACTGACCGCATTGAGCAACTTGCAGGCGAAATTGCAAAACAAATAGGCGCAGACGAAGCGAAAGCAAAACGTGCCGGCTTACTGTCAAAATGTGACTTGATGACCAACATGGTATTTGAATTTACCGATACACAAGGTGTAATGGGCATGCACTATGCTCGTCATGATGGTGAAGATGAAGAAGTTGCAGTGGCGTTAAACGAGCAATATATGCCACGCTTTGCGGGTGATGAATTACCTAAATCTTTGGTGGCAAGTGCGGTCGCTTTAGCGGATAAATTTGACACTTTAACGGGTATCTTCGGCATCGGCCAAGCACCAAAAGGTAGCGCAGACCCATTTGCATTGCGTCGTGCGGCATTAGGTGCATTACGTATTATCGTAGAGAAAAATTTACCGCTAGATTTAGAAGATTTAGTGAAAAAATCAGCCGCACTTTTCGGTGATAAACTTACGAATAAAAACGTGGTTGCCGATGTGGTGGACTTCATGCTCGGTCGTTTCCGTGCATGGTATCAAGATGAAGGCATTGCGGTGGATGTAATTCAAGCGGTATTGGCGCGTCGTCCAACTCGCCCTGCTGATTTTGATGCGCGCGTGCGTGCGGTTTCACATTTCCGTACTTTAGATTCAGCAGAAGCGCTAGCGGCAGCAAATAAACGTGTAAGCAACATCTTAGCCAAAGCAGATGCTGCAATTGGCGAGATCAATTTGACCGCTTGCGTAGAGCCAGCAGAAAAAGCCCTTGCTGAAGCGGTACTTGCATTACGCACTGAAGTACAACCGCTTATCGCACAAGGCGATTACACCGCAGTATTAGATAAATTAGCAAATTTACGCGCACCGGTAGACAATTTCTTTGATAACGTGATGGTAAATGCTGAAGATCCAGCACTACGCCAAAACCGCTTAGCGATTTTAAACACGTTACAAGGCTTGTTCTTACAAGTGGCGGATATTTCGGTATTGCAATAATGAATCTAAAAAAGGATGGTCAATTTTCCAACGACCATCCTTTTGTATATAGACTTCAAA
>NZ_CALJRX010000189.1 GCF_937976265.1 uncultured Haemophilus sp. | reverse complement strand
TTTATTTTCAGCCATTTAGCTTAAGTTTTTTGCGATTTTTGTCAAAATATGCTACTTTTTACGCAGTCAATCCGACAGTAACACATTTAATTTTATGAACGAAGAACATTCGAGTAATCAAACTGAAACAACTAAAAAATCTTTTTTCCAATCACTTATTGGCCGCTTTTTCCAAGGTGAGCTGAAAAACCGTGAAGAACTCGTGGAAGTGATTCGAGATTCAGAACAAAACGATTTAATTGATCAAAACACTCGCGAGATGATTGAAGGGGTAATGGAAATCGCTGAACTTCGTGTTCGCGATATTATGATTCCTCGCTCGCAAATTGTATTTATTGAATCGAATCAAGATCTTGATGCTTGCTTGAATACGATTATTGAATCCGCTCACTCTCGTTTTCCTGTGATTGCAGATACGGATGACCGCGATAATATTGAAGGTATTTTGCACGCAAAAGATTTGCTTAAGTTTTTACGTGAAGATGCGGAAGAGTTCGAACTTTCCAAGTTGTTACGTCCAGTTGTGATTGTACCGGAAAGTAAACGTGTTGATCGTATGTTAAAAGATTTTCGCTCTGAGCGTTTCCATATGGCGATTGTGGTGGATGAGTTTGGTGCGGTATCAGGTTTGGTGACCATCGAAGATATTCTCGAACAAATTGTCGGTGATATTGAAGACGAATTTGATGAGGAAGATGTCGCAGATATCCGTCAGCTTTCTCGCCACACTTATGCCGTGCGTGCGCTAACGGATATTGATGATTTTAACGCGCAATTTAATACGCATTTCGATGATGAAGAAGTGGATACCATTGGTGGTTTAATCATGCAAGCCTTTGGGTATTTGCCTAAGCGCGGTGAAGAAATCACCTTAGAAAATATTCAATTTAAAGTGACTTCTGCCGATAGCCGCCGTTTAATTCAAGTACGTGTAACCGTGCCGGATGAGCATTTATCGGATATGGAAGGCGTGGAAGAACAAGCTGAGTAAGTTACTCAGTTTGACTGTATTCTTAGCCCCCTCGCTGAATAAGGGGAATATTTTTTTATAGTATGGATAAAATGAATAAATTAGTTGTTTATCTTATAGCCCTGATTTCTGGTGTGATTGGCGTATTTGCCTTTTCACCGTTTGATTATTGGGGATTAGCCTATGTATCCTTAGTCGGATTGCTGTTTGTGGCGAAAAATGCCAAAAAATCAACCGCACTTTTTGCTACTTTTTTGTGGTCGATGGGCTTTTTCTGTTTTGGTGTAAGTTGGCTAAATGTCAGCATTCATCAATTTGGTGGTGCTTCCCTTGGCGTGAGCTATCTCTTGGTGGGCTTACTTTCGGCTTACCTTGCACTTTATCCAATGCTTTTCACTTATTTAGTGCAGCGTTTTCAGGTGCAAAGTGCGGTCATTTTTGCCGTGATTTGGACATTGACTGAATTCTTGCGTGGTTGGGTGTTTACCGGTTTTCCTTGGTTACAATTTGGTTATACCCAAATTGACAGTCCATTTTTCGGCATCGCGCCGATTTTTGGTGTCACGGGACTGACATTCTTTACCGTTTGGGCAAGTGCGGTCATTTTTAATCTTATTTTTGCACTATCGAAAAAACAATGGAATTTAGTCGGTGTGAATGCATTGCTCTTATTGGTTGTGGGTGGATTAAGTGCTTATGCCGGTAAGGTGAATTTTGTTCAACCCAAAGAAGGTAAAGGGCTCACTGTCACGCTTGCACAAGGTAATATTGAGCAAAATTTAAAATGGGATCCTGAATATCTTTATGCCACGGTTGATATTTATCAAAAACAAATTTTGGCGCATTTAGGCAAGTCTGATTTGATTATTTTGCCTGAGTCGGCATTGCCAACTTTGGAAAATTCGATTACGCCATTTTTTGAAGCTTTAGATAAAGTGGCAAAAGAGAAAAACACGGAAGTGATGATTGGTACCGTATATCGCGATGAGCAAAGCGGTAAATTATTAAATTCCATTGTGACGGCAGGGAATCCTGATTTCCCTTATGAATTAACAACAAAAAATCGTTACAGCAAACATCATCTCGTGCCATTTGGTGAGTACGTGCCGTTAGAAAGTGTGTTACGTCCACTTAATTCCGTATTTAATTTGCCAATGTCTGCGTTCCAAAGTGGCGATGCGGTACAGCCATCTTTTATGGCAAAACAACATGCTTTTGCGCCGGCTATTTGTTATGAAATTATTTTTGGTGAGCAACTTCGTGAAAATCTGAAAAAAGAAACAGATTATTTGCTGACGATTTCTAATGATGCATGGTTTGGTGATAGCATTGGCCCTTGGCAGCATTTACAAATGGCTAGAATGCGCGCACTCGAATTAGGTAGACCATTAATTCGTGCAACGAATACAGGGATTTCAGTGTTTATTGATGCAAAAGGCAACATTGAAGCGCAAGCGCCTCAATTTGAGGAAACAACGCTGACGCACAAAATTGTGCCAACAGAAGGCAAAACGCCTTATGCAGCATTAGGTAATTTACCTATTTATGTGTTGTCATTGATTTTTGTGTTATTACGTGGCTTCACGACGTTATTAAAACGCCGCTTGAACCTTTCACAAAA
>NZ_CALJRX010000188.1 GCF_937976265.1 uncultured Haemophilus sp. | reverse complement strand
CATTCACACCGATACGGTAGCCTTCGCGTGGCACAGGTGTAAAGTTACTGATCACGATAATTCGTTCGCCATTACTGCTTTTACGTTCAAAAGCAAAGACTGAATTTTCCGCATCATCTACTACTAACCAATCAAAACCTTCCGGTTCACCGTCTAACTCAAAGAGCGGGGCATTGTTTTGATAAACGCCATTCAAATCTTTAACTAATTGCAATACGCCTTTATGCCATGGACCGCCATGATTTTCATCAAGTAAGAACCAATCCAAGCTTTCTTCATAATTCCATTCACGACCTTGAGCAAATTCATTACCCATGAATAACAATTTCTTGCCTGGATAGCCCCACATATAACCGTAGTAAGCACGCAAGTTAGCGAATTTTTGCCATGCATCGCCCGGCATTTTGCCGAGTAACGAACATTTGCCGTGTACAACTTCATCGTGAGAAAGTGGCAATACAAAGTTTTCGCTGTATTGATAAATCATTCCGAAGGTCATTTTGTCGTGATGATAACGACGATAAACTGGATCGAGTTTCATATAACTTAAGGTGTCATTCATCCAGCCCATGTTCCATTTAAAATTAAATCCAAGGCCACCATTTTCTGTCGGATGAGTTACGCCACCGAAAGAAGTCGATTCTTCCGCAATAGAAATAGCACCGGTCATTTCAGAATGGATTTTCCAGTTGGTATGTTTTAAGAACTCAATAGCTTCTAAATTTTCGCGACCACCGTATTGATTCGGAATCCATTCCCCTTCTGCACGGCTGTAGTCACGATAAATCATTGACGCTACCGCATCCACACGAATACCATCCACACCAAAGCGTTCTAACCAATAAAGTGCATTACTGGATAAGAAGTTTTTCACTTCATTACGACCATAGTTATAAATTAAAGTATTCCAGTCTTGATGATAGCCTTCACGTGGATCTGCATGTTCGTATAAGGCTGTACCATCAAATGCCACTAAACCATGTGTATCACTTGGGAAATGTCCCGGTACCCAGTCTAAAATCACATTAATGCCTGCTTTATGGGCTTTTTCGACTAAGCGTTTAAAGCCTTCAGGTGTACCAAAACGGCTAGTTGGAGAATACAAACCAATCGGTTGATAGCCCCAAGAACCATCAAATGGGAATTCAGAAATTGGTAAAAACTCAATGTGGGTAAAACCCATATGTTTGACATAAGGAATAAGTTCATCAGCAATTTGGTCATAATCAAGCCAGAAATTATTTTCTAAATTACGGCGCCATGAGCCCAAATGTACTTCATAAATGGAAATGGGCTGGTTACGTTGGTTCGCCTTACGACGTTGCTCTGTCATTTCTACCACATCAGGCAACATGCTGATTTCTGATGCGGTATCCGGACGTAATTCAGAGCTAAATGCATAAGGGTCGGCTTTTAAACGAAGGTTGCCATAGCAATCAATTAATTCAAATTTATAGCGTTGACCAAGGCTAGCTTTTGGTAAGAATAATTCCCACACACCACTTGCTGGATGGAAACGCATTGGATGACGGCGACCATCCCAATAGTTGAAATCACCCACCAATGAAACGCGTTTAGCATTCGGAGCCCATACACGGAAATTCACACCCGGCACACCATCACATTCGGTAAAGTGTGCACCTAATACTTCATAAGGACGCAATAACGAACCTTCCGCTAATAGCCATTGATCCAAGTCATTAATCATCGGATGGAAACGGTAAGGATCTTCAATGAGATGCACATCCGATCCCCAATACACTTTAAATTGATAAGCAAAAAAGTGCTTCACGTCTGGCACGATAGCGGAGAAAAAGCCACGTTCATCCACTCTTTCTAAAGTAACCACCATGGATTGACTTTCTTTATCAATCACTTCCACTTTATCCGCATCAGGTAATAAAGCGCGGATCTCAATGCCATTGTGGGTTTCATGCATGCCTAATACTGCAAAAGGATCGGCATGTTTGCCATCAAAAAATGAATTAATTACTGATTGGGCGACTAATTTCGTCATTACATACTCCTTTATGCTTTCAAGCTTAATCAATTTACAAACGATAATATTTTCTCGTTTGTTGAGCGACAAAAAGCATTAAACGATAATAGATAAAAGACAAAGCAGGCAATAAAAGTGCGGTTGAATATGGAATTGTTTTTTCAAACTGAATTTGGTTTTGCTCGTCGAGCAATTGATAACGCAAAGAAGCATCAGGAGGAGAAGAAAACGCGATTAAATCATCATGAATGGGTTCATTTTCAAAGGCACATATGACATTTTGGAACGGCTGATTTTGTCCAATATTCGGCGGAAATTGCAACTGCTCGATAAAATAATCAATACGGGTTGGCGATGCATCAATCAAATGCCCATTAATATCATAATGGGAAAACGAAATGCCACGTTTTTCAGCAGATTGTTTAAGTGATAAGGACATTTTCATACAACAAATGATACATCTATATAATACTTATTAAGTAT
>NZ_CALJRX010000187.1 GCF_937976265.1 uncultured Haemophilus sp. | reverse complement strand
AATCACGGAGGAATGGTCGAGTGGTTGAAGGCACCGGTCTTGAAAACCGGCGAGGGTTTACGCCCTCCGTGAGTTCGAATCTCACTTCCTCCGCCATCAAATTCAAAAAATCCCTAAGTCGAAAGATTTAGGGATTTTTGCTTTTCAGTCTATTAAAAATATCTTATTTTTTGACCGCACTTTCTTGGGCCTCTTTAAAGGCAAGGTATTCTTCTAAGGTCTCAATCGCCTCTAAACATTTTTGACGGCGCGCTAAATAAATTGCCGCAGTTTGCTTATGCATATCTTGTTGAATATCTGTTTGAGCAGTATCAGCTTGTGCTTTAGCTTCTTCATACTTTTCTGTAAGTTGTTGCAAGGCTTCATAATACTTTTCTAGACGCTCTCTAGGAGGAAGACGATGAATGCTATGTTGTGATTTACGACTTGCAACTTGTGGCTCTGTTATTTTCGGCTGAATGGGCTTTTTATGCTTGCGATTCATGGCTTCGGTCAAGGCGGTACATTGCCCTAAAAGATGTTCTGCCATAAATACAATTTGTTCTTCATTTTGATGAGGAATTTTACATAGCTTAGTTAAGCTTTGTTGAATTTCTTTGAGATAAAAACCGACGGTTTCAAAATCTTCGGTAAATAAAGTGCGGTTAAATTTAGCATTGATTTTTTTATCGGAGTCAGTTTGATAGGCTTGAGTCAGTTTCTGTACTTTTTGCTCGAGCGTATTGAGTAATGATTGAATAGACATAAAAAAATCCCCGCATAATGAATGCAGGGATTATAACGATTAAAGGGTCATGGCTGCAATCCAACCGAACGCTAATAGTGGGATATTGTAGTGAATAAAGGTTGGCACAACAGAATCCCAAATGTGGTCGTGTTTACCATCTATATTCAAACCGGATGTCGGCCCAAGTGTTGAGTCAGAAGCCGGTGAACCCGCATCCCCTAATGCAGCTGCTACACCTATGATTGCCACTGTCGCAAGTGGTGAGAAACCAAAAGAGAGACAAAGAGGTACATAAATTGAGGTGATAATTGGCACGGTTGAGAAAGAAGAGCCAATACCCATGGTAATCAATAACCCAACGAGTAGCATTAAGAATGCCGCAACGCCTTTACTTTGAATCGCACCGGTTGAAAGTGCATCAACTAACTCTTTCACACCGCTTGTGGTATTAATCACATTCGCGAAACCAGAGGCGGCAATCATAACGAAGCCGATCATTGCCATTAAGCGTAAACCTTGTTGGAAAATATCGTTACTTTCTTTGAGTTTGAAGATACCGAATGCCCCGAAAATGACTAAACCGACTAAACCACCAATAATTGTAGAGCTTGTGAAAAGCTGTGTAGCAAAAGTGGCGACAATAGCAACCACACTTGCGGTAATTTGAATAGGTTTAATATTCGCAATGTGTTGTTCAATTTCAGTTGTAGTTGGTTCAGTAGTTGTCACCACATACTCGCGCGGTTTGCGATAGGTAACAAACACAGCAGTGAGTAAACCAAGAATCATACCAATCACAGGGATAAGCATAGCAAAAGAAACTTCACCTACACTGGTTTGTAAACCGAGTGGTGCGCCAGCAAGATTGATATTTTTTACTAAAACGCTTTCAATAAAGATTTTCCCGAAACCGACAGGCAAGATCATATAGGTTGCCGTTAAACCAAAGGTAATAATACAAGCCACTGCACGACGATCGATTTTTAAACGATTAAAAATAGAAAGTAACGGCGGCACAACAATTGGAATAAACGCAATGTGCACTGGGAGTAAGTTTTGGGATGAAATGGCGAATAAAAGTAAAATACTAAGTAGCGTATATTTAAACCAAGCTAAATTTTTGCCGGTTGGTGTTTTATTCATTCGGGTAATGATTTTGTAGGCAAGCAAATCAGTGATGCCAGATTTTGAAATCGCAATGGCAAATGCGCCTAACATGGCGTAGTTCATCGCGACTTCAGCTCCACCACCTAAACCGCCAGTAAAGGCTTCAATGGTTTTGCTTAAACCTAAGCCTCCGCATAAGCCGGCTGTAAGCGCGGAAATCACCAGTGCGATAACCACGTTTACGCGCAGCAAGCTTAACGCCAGTAGCACGACAATTGAAATAACAACGGGATTCGATAACATATTGTTGTTCCTTATTGATTAATTAAAAGAAAAAGGTCGCATAAAAGAAAATTGATTTAAGGTTAAATGTCGCATAGTAATAAACTCCTGTAAATTAATAATAAAGCAAAACCCCTCGAAAGTAGCCTTCCGAGGGGTAAGATTTTTTTGATCTTTATCTTGTCAGCTCGGAAGAAATCTTCCAAGCACGCCAACAGCCTGAAAGATTATTCAGTTGGATGGCGATGATGGTGACGAAGGATAAAGTTCATTTGAAACTCTCTTATTTAGATAACTAAATTGAATTGCTTTTTAAAATACGGTAAAGCGAAAACGATTGCAAGTTTTTTTCTAAAAAATTTTAAAAATTAAAGTGCGGTCTGATTTTCATCTGTTTTTTCCGCTTCATCTGTTTGAGCAATATGCGGGAATCCCCCGAGCTCTTTTAAATGATTGACCATATAGCAAAATAATTCCGCCGTACGTTCAGTATCATAGAGCGCTGAATGGGCTTGTTTGCCATCAAAAGGAATTCTTGCCGCCTGGCACGCTTTGACGAGCACTGTTTGCCCAAACATAAAACCGGCAAGCGTTGCGGTATCAAACATTCCAAAAGGGTGGAATGGATTGCGTTTTACGCCCGTGCGTTCTGCTGCTGCCATCACGAAACTTTGGTCAAAAGCTGCGTTGTGTGCCACGATGATAGAACGCTGACATCCCGCATCTTTTTGTCCACGACGCACCATTTGGAACAATCCCGTGATCGCATCTAATTCAGATACGGCACCACGCAATGGATTGTGAATATCAATCCCATTAAATTTGAGAGATTCGGGATTAATATTCGCTCCCTCAAATGGTTCAATATGAAAATGGCATTTTTGATCAGGTTGTAAATTGCCATTTTCATCCATTTTTAGGGTAATTGCTGCAAGCTCTAAAAGTGCATCTTTTTTTGCATCAAATCCCGCTGTTTCCACATCAATGATGACAGGGAAGTAGCCACGAAAACGATTTTTTAATTGGTGGTGATAAGGAATTTCTTGAGAGTTGGACATATTGTATCCTTTAAAATAAATAACGCAGGTAACCCTGCGTTATAAAAGAGCGAAAAAATCAACCGCACTTTTAATTAATTGCCTAGACCAGATTTTGAACTTTTATTTTCGATAAATTCAATTTTATAACCATCTGGATCTTCAACGAAGGCAATAACGGTTGTACCACCTTTAACTGGGCCGGGTTCGCGAGTCACTTTACCACCGCTTGCACGAACTGCTTCACAAGTCGCGTAAATATCATCTACACCAATAGCAATATGACCGTAAGCATTACCAAGATCATATTCAGTTACGCCCCAGTTGTATGTTAATTCAATTTCTGC
>NZ_CALJRX010000186.1 GCF_937976265.1 uncultured Haemophilus sp. | reverse complement strand
ATTGTACCCACGTTTACGTGCGGTTTTGTACGTTCAAATTTTTCTTTAGACATTTAAAGAGTCCCTCTAAATAGACACGGTTATCGATGGGTAAATTAAACCACATTAACCAATAAAATCATTACTATTTAATAAGGAAAGAGGAATTTGGAAGGCTGGTGCTGATAGGCGGATTTGAACCGCCGACCTCACCCTTACCAAGGGTGCGCTCTACCAACTGAGCTATATCAGCGTTTGGAGCGGGCAGCGGGAATCGAACCCGCATCATTAGCTTGGAAGGCTAAGGTAATAGCCATTATACGATGCCCGCAGTCCTAAATTCATCTGTCCCATCAGAATTCATTTAGAAAATGGTGGAGGGAGAAGGATTCGAACCTTCGAAGGCTGAGCCAACAGATTTACAGTCTGCCCCCTTTGGCCGCTCGGGAACCCCTCCACGCTAAATGAATACTTGTTTACTAAAGGATGGTGCCGACTACCGGAATCGAACTGGTGACCTACTGATTACAAGTCAGTTGCTCTACCTACTGAGCTAAGTCGGCGTGTTGTAAGCAAGTGAGGCGTATTATATGGAAAATTTTATGCCTGACAAGTTTTTTTTATGAAAAATGCGTTTTTTTTAACTATTCGTCTAATTTACAAGCAAAAAGCCACATTCTTGCTTTAAAACTCATCACTTTTAATAAAAAACGATGATCACAACTCATTTATAGGGTATATTTTGTCCAATTTTTTCACTCTAGATATAAAGCACCGTGGAAATTACCGAACAACTCACGCCCTTTCTGAACTTTAGCCGTCAGCAATGGGCCGAATTAAGAAAATCTGTTCCGCTAAAATTAACGGAGCAAGATCTCAAACCGCTTTTAGGTTTTAATGAAGAGCTTTCTCTCGATGAAGTGAGCACCATTTACTTGCCACTTGCACGTCTAATTAACTACTACATTGACGAAAATCTTCGTCGCCAAACGGTTTTAAATCGTTTTCTTGGCGGACAAAGCCCCAAAGTTCCTTACATCATTAGTATAGCGGGTAGTGTGGCTGTTGGGAAAAGTACCTCAGCACGTATTTTGCAATCGCTACTGACTCATTGGCCGACTGAACGAAAAGTTGATCTGATTACTACTGATGGTTTTCTTTATCCATTAGAGAAACTTAAAAAAGATGATTTGCTACAGAAAAAAGGCTTCCCTATTTCTTATGATACGGCCAAATTAATTCGTTTTTTAGCCGATATTAAATCAGGTAAACCATCGGTGAAATCACCTATTTATTCTCATCTAACTTACGATATCGTTCCTGATAAATTTGATATTGTCGATCAACCGGATATTTTAATTTTAGAAGGACTAAACGTTCTCCAAACAGGTTCAAACAAAGCTAATCAAACCTTCGTGTCTGATTTTGTGGACTTTTCTATTTATGTTGATGCTGACGAGAACTTGCTCAAAGAATGGTACATCAAACGATTCTTAAAATTCCGTCAAAGTGCTTTCACCAATCCGGATTCCTATTTTAAACATTACGCTAATCTCTCGGAGCAAGAAGCCATTGAAACAGCCAGCAACATTTGGGATAACATTAACGGATTGAATTTAAAACAAAACATTCTGCCGACTCGTGAGCGCGCCAATCTCATTCTTAGAAAAGGTGAAAATCACGAAGTTGAATTAGTGAAATTAAGAAAATAAAAAAGAGCGGTCAAATTGACCGCTCTTTTGCTCACTGCCTTACGACATTCTACCATTCTCAATACCAATCACCTGATCGCAAATAGCCATAGTCGATTGGCGATGACTCACGAGAATAATCAATTTTTCTGCTTTCACGTTCAATAATGATTTCAAAATCATCGCTTCGTTTAAGCTATCCAAATTACTGGTCGGTTCATCGAGTAAAATAATCGGCGCATTGTGTAAGAATGCACGAGCAATACCGATACGTTGTTTTTCTCCATCAGAGAGATTGCCGCCTAATTCTGTCATTTTCGTTTGATAGCCTTCTGGCAAGCTCAAAATGAAATCATGAATTGACGCTTTCTTCGCGGCTTCCATAATTTCTTCTAACGTTGCATCACGGCGTGCAAGGCGAATATTTTCCTCAATGGTTTCGTTGAAAATATAGGTTTGCTGAGTAATGTACGCCATATTTTCACGTAAGCTACGAGTGTTGATATTTGGCAAAGTTTCACCGTTAATTTTAATGCTACCCGATTTAGGATCGTAAAAACGCATCAGCAGTTTTAACAGGGTACTTTTACCACTGCCGCTTCTGCCATGAATCCCTAAGATTTCACCCTTTTTCACAGACAAGCTAACATCCGATAAAATTTGTTCTTCACCATAAGCAAAACTTACGTTCTCAACATCAATGCGAGAAACCTCTTTTAAATCGACCGCACTTTCTACGTCTTTTAATTCGGGCTCTTCTGCTAGCAAGCTCAATACACGCTCACCTGAAGCCAAGGTTTGTAACAAGTTGCTTGAAAGGTTACTTAACGCAATAACGGGCCCATAGCTCGACATCAATAAAATCACGCCGATTAAAAAGGCAGAAAAATCAATTTTATCTAGGCTAAACAAAATTAAGCCTGTGAATAACATAATGATGTTAAACGCTGATACCGCCACTTCAGTGTAAACGCGCACTTTTGCTTCTTGGTCTTTAATACGCTCAAAAGCTGTATCGATTTTTTGGCTGCGTTGTTGAATTTCATCTAACCGTTGTTTCGCATAGCCGAAAAGCTGAATTTCTTTCATACCACGCACACTGTCGAGGAAGAAATCATTCATCTCACCAACCAACTCACGATAGCGTCGACCATCTTCACGCGCCAATTTGGTGGTGATAATGGGTAGAATCACACCCACCGTTAAATAAGCGGCTAATGCCACAATTACAAACCAGCCAGAAAGATGCCCAAAGACCAACAATAAAATCGCAGAGGTAAAGAAAGCGATCATAATTGGCGCAATGGTATGCGCATAGAACACTTCAAGCAATTCGATATCGTTAGTCACCAAAGACACTAATTGACCCGCTTGTTTATCTTGCAACTTCACAAAAGCCAAGCGACGTAAAGAAGAAAACACTTTATCGCGCAATAATGCCAACAATTTAAAGGCGATATAATGCCCAGACATTTGCTCTAAATAACGCAACGCGCCACGAGCCACCGCTAACACGATAAGTGCGGTCAAAATTCCAGAAAAACTTAAATGGGTGTCAAAGTTTAAGAGATTCACTAACCCCATCGCACCAAGCACCATAATAAAGATGGCGGCCAGGAAACCGAGCGTTCCCATGGTGATAGTAAACGCCATGATATGCGCCAATGGGGTCACTAATTTCAACAAATGCCCCATCACAACAAAACCATTTTTACGCATTTGCCACCTCTCTAATTTGTTCTAAATCTTTTTGTTGTTGGAACATTTCAGCATACGCACCTTGTTTTGCCATGAGGTCTTTATGCGTGCCTTGCTCAATCAATTTGCCTTGCTCAAGCACGTTAATACAATCGGCATTCACGGCATTAGCCAATCGATGGGAAATCATCACAATGGTTTTTTGTTGTTTAAATTGCTGAATGAACTGCAAAATAATTTCTTCGCTTTCTACATCAATGTTACTGGTCGCTTCGTCAAAAATATAAAGCTCGGCATTGTGTAATAACGCGCGCGCTAAAGCTAAACGCTGAATTTGACCGCCAGATAAATTTGCGCCACGGCTTAATAACTGCATATCTAATCCACCATTATCTCGAACGAATTGCGCCAGATTGACTTGTTCTAAACACGCATAAATTTGTTCATCTGTGGCATCAATTTTCGCCATGGTCATATTTTCACGTAATGAGCCTTTAAACACATAACTGCTGTGGCTCACCAAAGAGACTTTTTCATAAAATGAATGACGATCAATCTCTTGAATTTCTTGGCCGTTGAATAGAATTTTGCCTTGTTGCGCTTTATTAAAGCCCATTAGCAATGAAACCAAGGTAGATTTACCACAACCACTTTTACCCACAAATACCGTAAGCTGATTTGGTAAGATGCTTAAATCTAAGCCAACAATCGCAGGCTTCTCTTCGCTATAAGCAAAATGCAGATCTTGAATATCCACTTGAATAGCATTTTTCGCTGCAAAATCGACCGCTTGTGTTTGAGTTTCCACGGGCGTATCTAACAATGTGAAGATCTTATCGGATGCGGCTTTACCATTCATCGCCACATGGAAGAAAGAACCCAATAAACGAAGTGGAATAAAGAATTCAGAAGAAAGCAGAATAAATAAAATGACGCCTAATACGGTTAATTGATCGGCTTGGAATTGCAACAAGGCGGTTAAAATCCCGATTGCCGCACCACCGTAAGCAAGTAAATCCATCAGTGATACCGAGTTAAGCTGCATGGTAAGCACTTTCATGGTAATTTTGCGGAAATGTTCCGCTTCCTCATCCATTGCTTTCGCTTTATAAGCATCATCTTGGTAGATTTTCAGCGTAATTAAACCTTGTAGGTTATCTAAGAAACTGCTGCCTAATCCCACATAAATGGACCAATATTTTGCCAGGAGTTTTTTCGCGATTTTATTCACTGCAATAATCGACATCGGAATCAACGGCACGCAAATCAGCAAAATCACGGCTGTTTTAAAGCTGAAAAAGATCAGAAAAGCGAAGAGTGTGAGCGGGGCAAGCA
>NZ_CALJRX010000185.1 GCF_937976265.1 uncultured Haemophilus sp. | reverse complement strand
CACCATCCCAAGCGGTCACTAATAAATCCGCATGGTGCAACATTGCCGCAACACGCTTTTCATCCTCTAACGGACGGCGTGCCCCAAGCGTTGTTTTATTTAGCAGTGCAATAAATTGTTTGACTGAAATTGGTTCATTCACTTTGTAGTCTATCATTTTGCAAGCCTGCGATATTTGATTCTTAACTTGTTATAGCAATTTTGCCGCTGCTTTATCTAAATACCATTCCGTCACCCCATTTTTTGCTTTAATTTTGGCAGCAGGGTAAGGCAGATTTTCTGCAGGAGTCGTTTGGATTTCTTTTAAAATATCCGCTTTGCTTTCGCCGGTGACCAAATAGGTAATGCGTTTGGCTTGTTCAATGAGTTTGGCTGTTTTAGAAATGCGGATTTGACCACTTTCAGGGTGTTTTGCAATGACAGCAAGGTTTTCATCATCAAAATTGGTTTGATGTGGGAAAAGAGAAGCGGTATGACCATCCGTTCCCATACCTAAAATGATCCAATCAAAAACACCGTTTGGAATGACCGCACTTAATTCTTCTTCGAAGCGTTTTAGTTCAACGTGCGGTTCATTTTCGCCACGAATTCTGTGGATGTTTTCCGTTGGAATTTGAATGTGATCAAACAAGAGTTTTTGCACTTCACCATAGTTGCTTTCTGAATCGGTTGGTGGAACCATACGATCATCACCCCACCAAAAATGCAGATTTTTCCAGTTAATTTGTTCTGCATAAGGCGCTTTGGCTAAGGTTTTGAATAACAGCTTAGGTGTTGAACCGCCAGAAAGAGAAATATGCACAGGGTGATTTAATTGACTATAAATCACAAATTCTTGGGCGATCTTTTCAACCGCGTGTTGAGCCGTTGGGAAGGTAATGGTGTTCATGTTTGTTTCTCTCTATTCGGTGATAAGCCTTCTTCTATTTATTGAAGAAGGCGAGATATTAATGATTAAACCTTTTTCTTCATTTTACCGCTTGGTTTACGCCATACGCGACCACTTTTCGCAATGAGTTTTTCGGCTGCAACCGGTCCCCAAGTGCCCGCTTCATATTCGTAAACTCGACCGCCTGCTTCTTTGTAGTCTAAAATTGGCTGAACGAATTTCCATGCAGCATGAACGGCATCAGTACGCGCAAAGAGTGTTGCATCGCCTTTCATCGCATCAAGCAATAGACGTTCATACGCGGTGAGAACTTGTGAGTCTGCTAAATCCGCATAACGGAAATCCATAGACACTTCTTTTGCTTCAAAGCCTGCACCTGGTTTTTTCAAGCCGAAACGCATTGAGATGGATTCATCGGGTTGAATACGGATGATTAATTTATTCTCAGGCGCATTTTGACTGAATACCGGATGTGGTGTAGTTTTAAAGTGAATTACAATTTCCGTCACACGTGCCGGCAAGCGCTTACCTGTACGCACATAGAAAGGCACGCCAGCCCAACGCCAGTTTTCGATTTCACAACGTAAGGCCATAAAGGTTTCAGTGTGAGAGTTAGCCGGAACGCCTTTTTCTTGTAGATAGCCTTTGACTTCTTTGCCATCAATTTCAGCTGCGGTGTATTGACCAAGCACTAAGTTGTGCTCAACGTCATCTTGCGTTAATGGACGTAAAGAATGCATAACTTTGGCAACCTCATCACGCATTGAGTTTGCATTGATAATTGCAGGCGGTTCCATGGCAACCATGGCTAAAACTTGTAATAAGTGGTTTTGGAACATATCACGCATTGCACCGGAGCCATCATAATAGCCGCCACGTTCTTCCACGCCAATCGCTTCAGCGCCAGTAATTTCCACATAATCAATGAAATTGCGGTTCCAAAGCGGCTCGAACCAACCATTTGAGAAACGTAAAACAAGTAGGTTTTGCACGGTTTCTTTACCAAGATAATGGTCGATACGGTAGATTTGATGTTCTTCAAAAAAACGATGAATTTGGACGTCGAGTTCTTGTGCTGTTTTTTCATCGTAACCAAAAGGTTTTTCGACAATAATCCGTTTCCAGCCGTCTTCTTCGGTGTTTAAACCATGCGCAGCAAGACATTCAGGAATTACACCATATAAGCTTGGCGGGGTGGACATGTAATAAAGTGTGTTGCCGTTTGTTTGATATTTGTTATGTAATTCGTCCAAACGAGGTACTAGCTTGCCATAATCAGCCGCATCTGATGTATTTACCGCTTGATAATAGAGATGACTACAGAATTCTTCGAGCGTTTCCGGTGTTGTATCTTCTGTTTGAAGAAGTGCTTCGCGCATTTTTTCACGGAAAGTGTCATCGTTTAATTCTGTACGAGCAACACCCAATACAGAAAATTGGTTTAAACGCCCAAATTTGAAAAGATTATAAAGTGCTGGAATGAGTTTACGGTGAGTCAAATCACCGGAAGCACCAAAAATTACGATACAGTTATTATTCGTTTGCATATTATTCCTTATTGTTTCGAGTAGTGTTTTTAAATAATGCAATATATTACTGCACTTTACCAATCGAACCAATCAATTAAATTGAAAGACAGATGCCCAATTTTGTGTATTATCTGACACCATCACAAAGTTTGGATTAATTAAACTTTCACGCTGGTTATAGGTGAGTGGCTGAAAGTGTGGATCGAAAATTCCACCATTGATTTCAGCTAATAAAATTTCAGCGCCTGCCGTATCCCATTCGCCGGTTTTACCGAGACGAATATAGCAATCAACCGCGCCTTCTGCGACTAAACCGCTTTTTAAGCTACTCGAACCGACTACCGTAAATTCGCATGCCAAATTCTTCGCTAAAATTGACCGCACTTTTTCTTGTGAGGTAGTGGCGCCTACGGCGATTTTTAACGGTTTGGTGAGATCGATTTTTCTGGGTTGTAAGGCTTTTATTTCTTTGTCGCTTTGCTTGAATGCTCCAAAAGCCTTCATGGCGTAATAGGTGATATTTAAAATAGGGAAGTGAATGACCCCCAGTACAGGTTGATGATTTTGTACGAGTGTAATCAAAACGGAAAATTGATCCGTGCGATCAATAAATTGCTGTGTGCCATCAAGGGGATCGATCAACCAATAGGTTTGCCAAGTTTGGCGTTGTTCAAAGGGAATATTGCAGTTTTCCTCTGAAAGAACAGGAATATCGGGGAAAAGTGCGGTCAGTTTTTCGATTAAAAACTGGCTGACAAATAAATCCGCCTCTGTAACAGGGGTGTTATCCGATTTGGTTTGTATTGCCACATCCTGTTGGTAAAAACGAGCCAAATGTTTTCCCGCTTCATTGGCAAGCATACGGACTTGATCGAGAAGAGATTGAGATAATTGCATATTTATTCTCTACTTTGATTTCGGTAATAACAAGGAGAGGAAAATTGTCGTATAGATTGCCATGATAGCAGAGCCGCCTAAGATGAAGGATATACGGTCAGTGAGATATTTCGTATTTGGTGCGATCACAACATTACCGATACTCCAATAAACAAAAATAATGATAAATGAAAAAAGGAGAATTTTCTTCCAATGATGGCGTAGATAGCCTCGGCATTTGGCAAAGTAAGCATTGATTATCGCCGGAACAGTGAGAGGCCAAAATGTCAAAAAGAAACCAAATAACGCAGAGTCGAAATAACCTTCTCTGTAGTCGTCTAGTTCGAAAACGACATAAGCGATAACACTGCCAATCAGTTGGGTAAGCAATGGGAAGACAATAATCGCTTTCAAATAAGGGGATTGTATAGACACCTTAAACTCCTAGAAAAATAGGCTATCCGAGGACAGCCTATTTTAACCCATTATTTCGATTTCTTCGCACGTAATACACGAGAAACGAAAATAAAGATACCAAAGATAAATACGGCAAGACCAAGTAATTCGCCCATATTATCCCAATTTTCTAATCCTAAGGCTAATGGATCTTCAGAACCACCTGAGGTGACAGAGGCTGCGATAATGAAGGCTAAGATTACGCCCATCAAGCTTTCACCCACAATTAAACCAGCCGCGAAAAGTGTGCCGAAACGTTCTGCTTTTTTCTCCACTTCTGTATCGTTAGTGCGTTTTGCATAGCTCTTAATATTGCGTGTGATAAGCCATGCCATTACTGCACCTACAACAACCGGCATATTGATTGATGGTGGAAGGTAGATACCAATCCCCACCGCTAATACTGGCAGGGCAAAGCGGCTGTCGCTGGCTTTACGCATAAATGCATCTACAATAATCAACACAATACCCAAACCTACACCAGTTAAAATATAAGTCCATTCTAAATGGTTGGTGAAAATACCTTGTGAGATAGTGGTCATAAGAGTGGCTTGTGGCGCTGAAAGCGCTTGTGCAGGGTCCATATCTGGACGTGGTAATGCACCCGTGAAACCATAAGCGTGGTATAAAATTTCTAATACCGGTGCAATCACTAATGCACCAACGAAACAACCAATGATTAACGCAACCTGTTGTCTCCAAGGTGTTGCTTCAACTAAAAGACCGGTTTTTAAGTCTTGTAAGTTATCGTTTGAAATAGTTGCCGTGGTTAATACGATAGATGCGGTGAACAAGGTCAATGCGGTTAAGAATTTTTGACCGTCTGCCGTTTCAAATAAGCCACTGCTTTTACCGATGGTCACTAAAACAAGTGAAATTACGATAACGGAAATAATCCCGATACCAGAAATAGGGCTAGAAGATGAGCCCACAAGTCCAGCCATATAACCAGACGCGGCTGCAACTAAGAAACCAATTAACACCGCAAGCAGAGTACAAACCACCACTAATAACACAGCAAGCTCAGCAGAAATTGGTGCCGCTGCAACGAAGTGATATAAGGAAATCACGATTAATACGACAGTCGCCAATAAAATATAAATAATGGTTTTTGGCGATAAGTCGATATCAATACGATGTTCTGATTCAGCTTGTGAGCCTTTTAACATACGGAAAGAATGAACCATCCCTTCAATCATTGGTTTGAAAAGGATTAATAATGTCCAAATCGCTGCAATACCGATAGTACCCACACCGATAAAGCGAACTTTGGTTTTCCATTCAGTCATTGCGAAGCTCACGATTGACGCGTCGGTTGGCATATCACCCGTTGCGGTGAAATAAGGTACAGCCACACCCCAAGCGAGGAATGTGCCGAATAACATCGCAAGACCGCCCACGATACCGATTAAGTAACCCGCACCGACTAATGCAAGAGAGAACCCCATCGGTAATTGGAAAACGGCTTTACCGTTAGAGAACCATGCACTTGCGCTGTCAGACATGACACGTAATGCATTGGTTAGGAACGCAACAGTCCCTGCAAAAATACCGCCATAAGCAATATCTTTTACACCGCTGTCACTTTCGTCATTATTGCCTGCTTTTAAGATTTCGGCTGCAGCCACACCTTCAGGGTAAGGTAAGTCGCTGTTTACCACCATCGCACGACGTAATGGAATAGTGAATAGTACGCCCAACGTACCGCCAGAGGCACAGATAAGCACAGTTTGCCAGAATGGAAATTCTTGCCAGTAGCCCATCATTAACAGGCCTGGAAGAACGAAAATAACAGAAGACAATGTCCCCGCTGATGAAGCTTGGGTTTGCACCATGTTATTTTCTAAGATACTGGAATCCTTGAAGAATTTTAAAATTGCCATAGAAATTACGGCAGCTGGAATGGAGGAGGCAAATGTCATCCCCACTTTAAGACCCAAATAAACGTTAGATGCAGTGAAGATCACTGTAATTAACGCCCCAAGGAACATTCCTCGGAAGGTCAATTCTTTTAAATTATCATGAGACATAAATTTTCCTATTTATTTTGAAAAATGACTATACATTCTCAAAAAAAGAATAATTATTCAAGTTTTATTTAAAGTTAATCGCTTGCGATTAGAATTTATCTAAATTTTTTCGATTAAATTTATCGTTTTTTTAAGTGATCGCGTAAAGAATAAAGGGCAGCAAGATTTCTGGCCTCATTAAATTCATCACTGTCCAAAAGTGCATCAAGTTGAGATAAAGGGTAACGCGCGATTTCTAATGGTTCGGGTTCATCCCCTTCCAGTTTATTGGGATACAAATCTTCACCTAATAAAACATGCATTTTGTGACCCATGATTTGTGGATTGATCTTCATCGTGCGTAAAAACGTCCATTTTTTTGCCCCAAAGCCAATTTCTTCCTGTAATTCGCGATTTGCGCTTTGTTCGGGCGTTTCTCCCGTATCCATTCCACCTTTTACAAAACCGAGTTCATATTGTTCCGTTCCAACAGCATATTCGCGGACCAGGAGGAGATCCTCTCCATCAATTGCAATCACCATGACAGAATCGCGATTAAAAGGGCGGAAACGTTCATAAGTGCGGTCAATGCCATTAGAGAATTTGAGTTCGACAGCTTGAATTTCAAACAAACGGGATTTTGCCACCGTGGAAAGGGAGAGAATGTGTGGAAGTTGTTTTTTCATGATATTAGCCCTATTATCTTGTTATTGGCTCATCATACGCAAAGTGAGAGAAATAGGAAGAGTTATGGCTGAAAATAACGAAGTACGATTAGATAAATGGCTTTGGGCGGCACGTTTTTACAAAACCCGTAGCATTGCGAAAGCGATGATTGAAGGGGGCAAAGTCCATTACAATGGCCAACGTGCCAAGGTGAGTAAAAATGTAGAAATCGGTGCCATGATTAAACTCCGTCAGGGCAACGATGAAAAAGAAATTGAAGTGATTGCGTTGAGTGACCAACGTCGTGGTGCTCCTGAAGCACAATTGCTTTACCAAGAAACGGCTCAGAGTGTGAAAAAACGCGAAGAAATGGCATGGGCAAGAAAAAATAATGCGCTGTCTATGCCGCATCCTGATCGTCGTCCAAACAAAAAAGAACGTCGAGATTTATTGAAATTTAAACATCAAGATGAGTTCTAGAAAATTAAAGTGCGGTCAAAGTTGACCGCACTTTGTGTATTAATGGTTTTTGTGGCTTGTACTGTAGAGAATTTTGTCGGTATAGGCCATTGCAACCGCTGAAATCAAGAAAGTAAGATGAATAATCACTTCCCACATAATTGTTTTTTCAGGAAGTTTTGAGGCATTCACAAAGGTTTGCAATAAGTAGATAGACGAAATACTGATAATTGACATAGAAAGTTTGACTTTCAGCACAGTTGCATTCACATGGTTCATCCATTCAGGTTGATCCGGATGATTTTTCGTGCCTAGTTTTGAGACGAAAATCTCATAACCGCCTAATGTTACCATGACTAATAAGTTAGCAATCATCACCACATCAACGAGATTGAAGACGGCGAGCATAGTGGTTTTCGCATCCATTTCATCAAGATTGATGATGAGATACCACAAGTCTTTCATAAACTTGTAGGCATAGATGCCTTGTACAACAATTAAGCCTAAATAAATAGGCACTTGTAACCAACGGCTTGCAAAAATTGTTTTGCTTAGAAAAGTGGCTTGTTCATTATATTTTGCACATGGATCCGTGATTTCTTTTTGTTCTGTCGCCATAAAATTCCCCACAAATAAAAAATTCAAATAAAAAAGTGGCAAGAAAATAGCCGATTTTAAAGAAAAACTCAACAGGTATGCTTTATTTTACCCCGTTCTCGGTAGTGATAAGAGATAGGCGCGTTAAATCCACGTCATTATTGAGTAATTCAACGTTTGGCATGCTCTTATTAGCCTTTGCTGACAAGTCTTTAAAGCGTTCCACTTTTCCCACTAGACCTTGTTGTCCCACAAGGGCGGTGACGGTGCTGTTGTATTGATTACTCACAGTAGAAAGGGTATTGCCCAGTTTGTTTAAACGTTCTGCCACCAAGCAAATCTGGTTGTAAATTTCACCTGCTTTTTCTGCGATTTCTTTGGCTTCGGCGTTGCCGCGTTCGATACGCCATAAATTCGCCACCGTGCGTAAAATTGGCATAAGGGTCGTGTGCGAAACCATAATCACATTTTTCTCGTAGCCATAATTAAACAGACTTGGGTCCAATTTTAAGGCTTCAATGTACGCAGGTTCCACAGCGATGAACATTAAGACAAAATTAGGGCTGCGCATGCCAATCAAATTGCTGTAATCCTTGCGGTGCAAGTCATCAATGTGATTTTTCAGGGCTTTAATATGCTCCCTTAGTAAACGCTCACGTTCGAATTCATCCTCCGAATTGACCGCACTTTCGTAAGCATTCAATGACATTTTGCTATCAATGATGATGTTTTTCTCATCGGGCAGATTAAGCACAAAATCAGGATAGTTTCGACCGCCTTGTTCATCTTTAAAATGGGCCTGCGCACTGTAATGCACGTTTTCAATCAAGCCAGCCAATTGAAGTGCGCGTTCAAGTTGCACTTCTCCCCAATTTCCTAAGGTTTTCTTTTCACCTTTTAACGCTGAAGTTAAATTATTGGCCTCTTGTGACATATTTAAGCCAATTTCCAATACCTTTTTGATTTCCGCTTCTAAGCCTGCATTACCTTTTACGGATTCCGAATGGATTTCATTGACTCGTTTTTGGAAGCCTTCGATTTGTTCACGGAAAGGCTTCAACAAGGTTTCCAATGCGGTTTGATTAGTTTGATTAAAGGATTGGCTTTTTTCTTCCAAAATGCGGTTGGCCAGATTTTGGAATTCCACGCCTAGCTGTTGTTTGGATTGCTCAATATGCTGTTGCTGTTCGGCAAAATGCTTTTCTTTTTCGGAAAGCGTGGTTTTGAGCTCCGTTAATTCCTGTGAAAGTGCGGTCAATTTTTCCTGTGTTTTTTGCTGCTCTTGTTCTTTTCTAAGTACATTTTCTTGCGCTTGTTGTAATTGACCTTGCAAGCTTTCAGCTTGTGCAGAAGCGATCCCAAAGCGTTCTTTTAATGCGGTGATTTGCCCGCCAATTTGATCGTGTCGGAGCTGTTCTTCATCCAATTCTTTTTCTAAATATTGGATTTTTTCATCACGTTCATTAAGGCGAGTTTGCAAGCCTTCCGCATGAGTTTGAGCTTTAACGGCTTGTTGCTCTAATTGATTTTTGACCACACTTAAGGAATCAAAACGCTCAGCTAATTGATTGTAATCGCCGATGGTTTTATTGAGATCTTGTTGTAATTCTTGCGTATCGCGTTTGCTACGGCTTAATAGAAAAAGCATCACAATGCTGATAAAAACCAGAACGGCAATGATGATTAAATATTGATTAGACGTAAGTTCTGACATAAATAGGCTCCTAGAAACGCAAAAATTTTAGCATATTCCCAGAAACTTTTTTAAAATTAAGATTGTTAATTAGATAAGATAAGTGCGGTCAAACTAACCGCACTTTTTTTATAAAGATTAGTAGTTTGAGTTAATCAATACTTCTTCACCGTAGCCACCAAGGGTTGGCATTGGTTGGTAAGTTGAGTTTGCTGCACGCATTAAACGAATACCACGAATGCCCGCTTCTTTTGCGGCTAGGATATCGTCATCGCTGTCACCATAGTGAATGCTTACTTTGTGCTCAATAATACCTGGTGTTTTGTTGTATTTGGTTGGAAGATCACGACCGCCCATAAATTCTACCGGATGCATATCTTTAATATTAAAGGCTTTTTGTAACACAGGTGTCACACCATCTTTATCGCCCGCTGTACGACCTGTGATGAAATAAATTTGGTCACCGCGTGCTTGGTGCATATTAATTAAATCTACCGCGATTTGTTTTGGAATTGAATATTGGTCACAACCGGCATTCACTTCATTCCAGAAATCTTGATTTTTTAAGTAATCATGTTTACCTGGTGAGTATTTTTGTTGGCCATAGTAGAAGCAAGGGCTACTGAAAAGCACAGTATCATCAATGTCGAAGCTCACATTAATTGGCGCTTTGCCTTCTAATTCTTTTTTCAATTGGTCAACAGAAATCCAGTGAATCGGTTTTTGCTCTGTCATTTCACGAGCATTCGTACCTTGTTCAGTGTAAGGTTCTTTGTTTGATGCAAAAGTAGAGACTGCGCTTGCCGCTAAAATGGCAATGGCAGAAAGTTTAAGTAAATTTTTCATGGTTTCCTCATTAAGTAGTTTGTTTACTTGTAACAAATCATATTCCTTTAAAATATGGGTGTGAAATAATAGCAATCGTTTGCTATTTAAAAAAGTGATCTTTGTCACATTTTTTTGAGATGATTGTTTAATAAAGCATCAAAGAAAAATTTCCCCTTGAATTTGGTGAAATCGATCGCCATATAACGAATAACTTTTCTTAAAAGAAGGATTAAAAGAATGACAACAATTGTAAGCGTACGTCGTAATGGCCAAGTAGTTGTTGGGGGCGATGGACAGGTTTCACTAGGCAATACAGTGATGAAGGGGAATGCCCGCAAAGTACGCCGTTTATATAATGGCAAAGTTCTAGCCGGTTTCGCAGGCGGCACAGCTGATGCGTTCACTTTATTTGAATTATTTGAGCGTAAATTAGAAATGCATCAAGGGCATTTGTTAAAAGCCGCAGTGGAATTAGCCAAAGATTGGCGAACCGATCGTGCGTTACGCAAATTAGAAGCGATGCTGATTGTGGCGGATGAAAAAGAAAGTTTAATCATTACCGGTATTGGTGATGTGGTGCAACCGGAAGCCGATCAGATTTTAGCGATTGGTTCAGGCGGTAATTATGCGTTGTCGGCAGCTCGTGCGTTGGTGGAAAATACCGATTTATCAGCTCGTGAAATTGTGGAAAAATCTTTAAAAATTGCCGGTGATATTTGCGTGTTTACCAATACAAATTTCACTATCGAAGAATTACCGAATAAATAAGGAAAAATTATGTCTGAAATGACCCCTCGTGAAATTGTTTCCGAATTAGATCAACATATTATCGGCCAAAAAGAGGCGAAAAGAGCGGTTGCTATCGCATTACGTAACCGTTGGAGAAGAATGCAGTTGCAAGAGCCACTTCGTCATGAAGTGACCCCTAAAAATATTTTAATGATTGGGCCAACGGGTGTGGGTAAAACCGAGATTGCACGCCGTCTTGCAAAATTAGCCAATGCACCGTTCATTAAAGTGGAAGCGACTAAGTTCACCGAAGTGGGCTATGTGGGGAAAGAAGTGGACTCCATTATCCGTGATTTAACGGACAGTGCGATGAAATTGGTTCGCCAACAAGAAATTGCGAAAAATCGTGCGAAAGCAGAAGATGCGGCGGAAGATCGTATTTTAGATGCATTACTACCACCACCAAAAAATCAATGGGGTGAAGTGGAAAACCACGACACCAACAGCAGTACTCGCCAAGCTTTCCGTAAAAAATTACGTGAAGGTCAATTAGACGATAAAGAAATCGAAATTGATGTGTCTGCGGGCGTGTCAATGGGCGTGGAAATCATGGCTCCTCCAGGTATGGAAGAAATGACCAATCAGTTGCAATCCATGTTCCAAAGCCTGGGTTCGGATAAAACCAAAAAACGCAAAATGAAAATTAAGGATGCATTAAAAACCTTAATTGACGATGAAGCAGCAAAATTGATTAATCCGGAAGAATTGAAACAAAAAGCCATTGATGCAGTTGAGCAAAACGGTATCGTGTTTATTGATGAGATTGACAAGATTTGTAAAAAAGGCGAATACAGTGGTGCGGATGTTTCTCGTGAAGGTGTGCAACGTGACTTATTACCATTAGTGGAAGGTTCAACGGTGAATACCAAACACGGAATGGTGAAAACCGATCATATTCTCTTTATTGCATCGGGTGCATTCCAAGTGGCGCGTCCATCGGATTTAATCCCAGAGTTGCAAGGTCGTTTGCCGATTCGTGTTGAATTATCAGCATTAACAGCAGAAGATTTCGAGCGTATTCTAACTGAGCCAAATGCGTCTTTAACCGAACAATATAAAGCGCTTATGGCAACAGAAGGCGTGAGCATTGAGTTTACACAAGATGCGATTAAGAAAATTGCTGAAGCAGCTTTCCGTGTGAATGAGAAAACGGAGAATATCGGCGCAAGACGTTTACATACTGTTATGGAACGTTTAATGGATAAAATTTCATTTGATGCGAGCGATATGAACGGACAAACCGTAAATATTGATGCGGCCTATGTGATTGAGGCATTAGGCGAAGTGATTGAGAATGAAGATTTAAGTCGATTCATTCTGTAATTGAATTTTGGATAAAGAAAAAGTGCGGTTATTTTTAACCACACTTTTTTTGTCTCTAGTTTTATCTCTAGATTAAGATTAGTGACCGCCGCAACCACAGCCGCCATGACCGTGTCCGTGATCATGATCGTGTTTATGACCACCGCCACAGCAACCGCCGTGTCCATGATCGTGATCATGGTGATGATGACCGTGACCGCCACAACCGCAGCCGTGACCACCTTCATCATCGTGATGATGGTGATGATCGTGTGCACCATGTACGTGACCGTGAGCAATTTCTTCTAATGTTGCTTCACGAATACCAACAACTTCAACAGTGAAGTGTAATTCTTGACCCGCTAACATGTGGTTACCATCAACCACCACTTCATCGCCATCCACTTCAGTGATCACAACAGGAACAGGGCCAATATCTGTGTCAGCTAAGAAACGCATACCAACCACCACTTCATCTACACCTTGGAATACCTCTTTTGGTACACGTTGAACCATGTTTTCATTGTATTCGCCGTAGCCTTCTTCAGGTTGAACACGCACTTCAAATTTGTCGCCAACTTCTTTACCTTCTAAGGCATTTTCAAGACCAATGATTAAGTTATTGTGGCCTTGTAAATATTCTAATGGTTGATTTGCTGGTGCTTCATCAACTAATACACCGTCTTGAGTACGTACTTGGTAAGCGATACTCACAACCGTATTTTTTGCTACTTTCATATTGTTTTCCTTATTAAAAAAATCGTCGTTCATTGTATAGAAAATTATTCTTTAAGCAATGCAATTCGCGCATTCACACTGACTTTAATTTTCTCTTTGCCACTTTGAGTGTAAGTTTCATCTTTTTCATCCGAGTAAGAGAAACTTTTTGCCATCATTGCCTCTGCAGCATAAGGGCGGAAATCATTTGCGGAATCATTGGCAGAAGACACCTCAAGGCTTTGTGTGTGATAACCTTTCATTTGCAAAGATTCTTGAATTAATTGGGCTTTATCTTTAACTTTCGCTAAAGCTTCTTTGGTTAATTCATTTTCTAAACTACTTAATTTCTCACGTGAAACAGACGCACTTACGCGATCAATGGCTAATACGCCATCTAATTCATGCACTAATGTTGATAACGCTTGAGAATCTTTACTTTCTAAGGTTAATTCTGCACGCGCAATCCAGCCTTGTTGTTTGCCTTTATTATCATAGCGAATCCAGGTATGACGAGAATTGTCCTTAATTTCAACCGCACTTTGTGCTTTCGCGAGATCAATGGCTTTATTCATTTTTTCCGCCATGGTTTTATTGAGCGCGGATAAATCATTGCCTTCCGCTTGGTAAAAAAGGGAGACTTGCAATAAATCACGTTCTACTTCTTTTTCTGCTTCAACACTAAAGCTGACATCCGTTGGTTGATGAGATACGGGGTCTGCAGCAAAAGAAGTGATAGGCAAGGCAAGTAATGCTAAAGAAAGCGCTTTGAGTTTCATTGTTTCATTCCTATTTGGGTAAGATAAAAATTAAGGGCGATTTAACACGCCCTTTGTTATTATTAATGTAAACGTTCGTTGTCGTCTTCGACATCTTCATCGTCAAAAAATTCGCCGTCATCGCCGTATTCATCGTCCTCTGCATTCGGATCTTCAAAATACGTGCCCCAGCCATCATAAATGCCTTTGTATTTTTCGACTAATGGTAAAATTTCTTTTTGTTGTGCATCGATAATTTCAGGCTTTAATTCCACTTCACTGATGATGTCAAAACAGAAAATGACCTTGCCATTTTCATCTTCGAATTCTTCTGCTTCTGACACTTCATAGCCTGCTTTGAAAGCATCCACGGCAATTTTTTCTAAGGTATCAAAATCATAATGGGCGATGTGATGTTCGATAATATAAAGGGCATCCGGATCGCTGCCATCATTTAATAAATCCGTAATGATTTCACGGGTTTCTTCTTGAAGTTCGTTAAAGTTCGTCATAAGGCATTCCTTTTGTCAGAAAAAGTGCGGTCATTGTAGGGGATAAAGATGAAAATGTCGCTAAAAATTTATTCTCATTTCAGTTTGCCTTGAGGGGGCGGAAAGGTTAAAATTCTGCGCGAATAAATTGTGCTTAACATGCCCAGCTGATCACGCTATTTATTGCAGCGAAAAAAGTTGGGCTTTCTTATTTTAGAACGAAAAAAATGGTCAAACATCTCCCTTATTTCACCTTAAAAACACCGCCAAAAACAACCGCACTTTTAAAGCAAGAATTTGCTGATTTTATTGTGAAAGAAGATCTGGGCTATGAAATGTCAGGCGAAGGCGAATTTGTGGCGGTAAAAATCCGTAAAACGGATTGTAATACGTTGTTTGTGGGCGAAAAACTTGCCAAGTTTGCAGGTATTTCTGAGCGAAATATGGGGTATGCCGGTTTGAAAGATCGTCATGGTATTACAGAACAATGGTTTTGTTTACAAATGCCAGGGAAAGAAACGCCAGATTTTAGCCAATTTCAATTGGAAGGTGTCGAGATTTTAGACGTGACTCGCCATAATCGTAAAATTCGCACAGGTAGTCTTCAAGGGAATGCTTTTGAGATTTTATTGCGCGGTGCAAAAGAAAGTGATGAATTAAATGAGCGCTTAAATTTTGTGGCGAAATATGGTTTTCCTAACTACTTCACCGAACAACGTTTTGGTCGAGATGGCCATAATCTGACTCAAGCGATTCGTTGGGCGAAAGGAGAGATTAAGGTCAAAGATCGTAAAAAACGCAGTTTTTACCTTTCAGCAGCTCGCAGTGAAATTTTTAATTTAGTTGTGGCAGAACGAATTGAACAAAATGTGGCAGATCAGGTTCTAAGAGATGATATTGTGCAATTAAACGGATCGCACAGTTGGTTTAAGGCCGATGAAAATGAAGATTTAGCGGTTTTACAGCAACGTTTGAACGAGCAAGATATTTTGCTCACCGCGCCTTTAATTGGCGAAGAAAATTTATCCGCAAGTGCGGTCGAAAATCAAGTGGTTTTGGAACATCAGGTTTTCCAAGAATTAATGAAACAAGAAAGAATGAAAGCCGCTCGCCGCCCTTTATTGATGCAGGCAAAAGATTTCCATTGGATGTTTGTTGAAGAAGGATTGAAGCTTTCATTTTATTTGCCGGCAGGGAGTTATGCCACTGCATTGGTGCGAGAGTTAGTGAATATTAAGGAAGAAGAATAATGCGAATTTTAGTCAGCAATGATGACGGTTTTCACGCCGAAGGGATTCAAGTTTTAGCAAAAGAATTACGAAAAATTGCCGATGTGGTGATCGTCGCACCGGATCGGAATCGCAGCGCAGCATCAAGCTCATTAACACTTGTTGAGCCGCTTCGCCCGCGTCATTTAGACAGTGGTGATTATTGCGTAAATGGCACACCGGCTGATTGTGTGCATTTGGCATTAAACGGTTTTTTATCTGGACAAGTTGATCTCGTCGTATCTGGTATTAATGCAGGTTGTAATATGGGGGATGATACGATTTATTCCGGTACCTTGGCTGCAGCATTAGAAGGGCGTCATTTAGGATTGCCAGCCATTGCTGTCTCTTTAGATGGTCGTCAGCATTATGAAACAGCCGCTCGTGTGGTGTGTGATTTAATTCCGAAATTACATCCTCAATTATTGAACAAACGCGAAGTGATCAATATCAATGTACCAGACTTGCCCTACGAAGAACTTAAAGGCATTAAGGTGTGTCATTTAGGCTATCGCACATCTGCAGCTGAAGTGATTAAACAAGAAGATCCTCGTGGCGAAAATATCTATTGGATTGGTCCGTCAGGCTTGCCTGAATATGATGGTGAAGGTACAGATTTCCATGCGGTAAAAAATGGTTATGTTTCCATTACGCCAATTCAAGCCGATCTTACGGCTCATCAGTCAATTGCTGCTTTACAAGATTGGCTGGAAAGTGAATAATGTGCCATTTTGAAACGAATTTTTCCCCATTGAACCCATGAAGGATAAGTGAATGAATATTTTTGGTGCGATGTACGATAAAACGATGCAATGGTCAAAACATCGCTTTGCTGTGTTTTGGCTATCCTTTGTGAGTTTTATTGAGGCTATTTTCTTTCCAATTCCACCCGATGTGATGTTGATTCCAATGTCAATGTCAAAACCGAAAAGTGCATTTCGTTTTGCACTTTATACCACGATTGCTTCGGTTGTCGGTGGAATGATTGGTTATGCTATCGGCTATTATGCCTTTGATTGGGTTCAAGGTTATATTCAACAATGGGGCTACCAAGCTGCTTGGGAACAAGCTATGGCGTGGTTTAAAGAATGGGGCGTGTTAGTCGTCTTTGTTGCCGGTTTTAGCCCGATTCCTTATAAAATTTTCACCATTTGCGCAGGTGTAATGCAAATGGTATTTATCCCCTTTGTGATTACCGCATTTGTGTCGCGTTTTGCTCGTTTTATTTTAGTGGCAAAACTCGCCGCATGGGGCGGAGAAAAATTCGCCGCGAAATTACGTAAATCCATTGAAATCATTGGTTGGAGTGTCGTTGCTTTAGCTGTGATTATTTATATTATTTTAAAATAACAGGATGACCTTTTTTATGAATAAATTACTCTTAATTATCTCGAGTGCATTGCTGATTTCAGCTTGTACGGGAGAACCAAAAAAACAAGATCCCGATGCATTGCCAGATGGTATTATGCAACCAGTAGAAGGAACGGGAGCGGTTGCCGGTGGTAGCTTTATGCCGGAAATTGAAAAGAATTCGATGCCAAATCAAATGAAATAAATTTAATGTTAAAGGAAGAATAAATGAAAAAATCGTTTTTATTGCTCCCTGTGAGTATCGCTATTTTAACGGCTTGTAGTTCAAATAGCCCTGCGCCAATCGAAAATGTGGATGGCACACTTTCTCCAGGTGTAATGCAGCCTGTTGATAATAACTCTAGCGGAACATGGCAGCCAGAAATACAACAAAATACCATGCCAAGTACAATGGGTAGCAGCGTGCCAACGGGAACTCAAACACCACAACCAAGTTTCCAACCAACTTACCAACCGGTACAACAGCCAGCAGCGACTCAACCACAGCCTGCTCCAGCACCGGTTCAACCACAAACTAAAACGGTAACTAAAACAGTTTCTGATTGTACCAACTCAGGTGCAATTAACGTGCCGCGTAATCCAAATACCAATGCACCGGATTACAGCCAAATTCAAAAAGGTTCATACAAAGGAAATACCTATAAAGTAAACAAAGGCGATACCATGTTCTTAATCGCTTACTTAGCGGGTATGGACGTAAAAGATTTGGCGAGCATGAACAATATGAAAGAACCTTACAGCTTAAGCGTGGGTCAAACATTAAAAATTTCAAATTGTTCAACTAAAACAATTACCACAACGGTTCCAGTGAAAACCACCGCACCAGCAGCCCCTGCTGAGCCAGAAGTGACTTATACACCAGGTGCAAACGGTACGCAAATTGGTTCTGATGGTTCGGTAATTGGTCCAATTAAAGCAGGTGTTGCTACAGGTGGCGCATCAACACCAGCGTTTTCCAATAATACACCTAGCACACCGGTGACAACGACAACGCAAGTGGAAACCACAAACAATACACCAGTTAATGCGAACGTTGTGGCACCAGTTGCATCAAATGTGGCATGGCAATGGCCAACACAAGGTAACGTAATCCAAGGTTTCTCTAACTCTGATGGTGGTAACAAAGGGATTGATATCAGTGGTTCTCGTGGACAAGCAGTTAAAGCTGCCGCGAGTGGTCGTGTAGTGTATGCGGGTAACGCATTACGAGGCTATGGTAACTTAATCATCATCAAACATAATGATGATTTCTTAAGTGCTTATGCACACAACGACAAGATCTTAGTTAGCGATCAACAAGAAGTGAAAGCGGGTCAAGAGATTGCGAAAATGGGTAGCACAGGAACCAATGCTGTGAAACTTCACTTCGAGATCCGTTATAAAGGTAAATCTGTCGATCCAGTTAGATACTTACCGAGAAGATAATCTTTTCTCAGAAAAAAGTGCGGTTAAAAATGACCGCACTTTTTGTTATACTCTCACCAATTTTTTCTCAATGCTTAGAATCTAAGGTTAATTCAATGCGTACAAGTCAATATTTATTCTCAACATTAAAAGAAACTCCAGCTGAAGCGGCCATTGTAAGCCATCAATTAATGCTTCGTGCGGGGATGATTCGCCCTCTTGCTTCAGGTCTTTATAACTGGATGCCAACAGGCTGGCGTGTGCTCCGTAAAGTAGAAAAAATCATTCGTGAAGAAATGGATAAAAGCGGCGCACTTGAAATCAAAATGCCAGTCGTGCAACCAGCAGAATTATGGGAAGAATCAGGTCGTTGGGAACAATATGGTCCAGAATTACTTCGTTTTGAGGATCGCGGAAACCGTAACTTTGTATTAGGTCCAACACACGAAGAAGTGATCACGGATTTAGTTCGTCGCGAAGTGTCATCATACAGACAACTTCCGATCAATTTATACCAAATTCAAACCAAATTCCGTGATGAAGTACGTCCTCGTTTCGGTGTCATGCGTTCACGTGAATTTATCATGAAAGATGCGTATTCTTTCCATGCGGATCATGCGAGTTTGCAACAAACTTATGATGTGATGTACCAAACTTATAGCAATATTTTTAATCGCTTAG
>NZ_CALJRX010000184.1 GCF_937976265.1 uncultured Haemophilus sp. | reverse complement strand
TTTTGGATTTTGCATTGTTCTTTCCTTTATAAGTGTAAAAAGTGCGGTCATTATAACGGAAGTTTTTTAGTTCGGGAAAGAAAATCAATTATTGAAGACTTTACAATTATGTCGTTATTGTTAAAATTCCGCCATTCCAACTTTAGTAAGGAAATTTAAGTGAAAAAAATTATTTTTTTAAGCAGCATCATGTTATTAAATGCTTGCAGTTTATTCGGTACATCGCAATCATCAATCCCTGCAGAATTTGCACAAGCAGATTATCAACTTTCTGATGTCAATGCGAAAAAATGGGCAATCACAAGTAAACAAGCTGAACAATGTATCTACCCAAATTTAACCCGTATTCAGCAACAACATTTTGCCAAAGAAGATAGCTATATTCATTCCCAATATGTCTTTTTCTATCCGTTAGAAAAAATCATCGGTGAAGACTATGTAAAAATGATTCAAAAAGATGAAAAATCGATGAATTATGCGACCTATCAATTCAAGAAATTCCGCACTGAAGTCGGTGATGTCGAGCCATTAGAACCTAAAGCTTGTCAAATCTTGCGTACTCAGGCAAAAGAAGATTTGGATGTAGTCAAAGGTCAATATGTAAATGGCATGGTAGATGAAACAAAAAATGATGATGGTACATTGAAGAAAACGGGTGATGGTATTGCCACCAATCAAAACAAATTCTTCTTTGATATTATTAAATGGGGTTCAGCCCTTCTTCTCTAATTTTTATTATTTTATATAAATTTATATCTCACTCACGGCGTAAATATTTTTACGCCGTTTTTATATCTGAGAAAAACGGTTTCGATCAAAAAAAGCTTAAATTTTCAGTAAAAAAAGCAAAATAGGCATTTAAATTAAAGTCATTTTCAGCTAGTCTAACCGGAAATATTTTTTACAAGGAGAAAACATCATGACAACGCTTTTTGATATCGCACAAAACTGGTTAAACCAAGATCCTGATGCTGAAACTCACGCAGAATTAACCGCACTTTTAACGGCGGCGAAAAATGGTGATGAAAAAGCACAATCTGAATTACAAGCTCGCTTTAGCGGCCGTTTACAATTTGGTACTGCTGGGCTTCGCGGACCATTACAAGCAGGCCCTATGGGTATGAACCGTGTTTTAGTAGCACAGGCAGCAGGCGGCTTAGCAGATTATTTAAAAGATTACGACAAACAGCCTTCTATCGTGATTGGTTACGATGGTCGTAAAAACTCTGATGTTTTCGCACGTGATACCGCTGAAATCATGGCGGGTGCAGGCGTAAAAGCTTATTTACTTCCACGTAAATTACCAACTCCAGTATTAGCTTACGCAATCCAATATTTTGATACCACTGCAGGTGTCATGGTGACTGCGAGCCACAACCCACCAGAAGATAACGGTTATAAAGTTTACTTAGGTAAAGCGAACGGCGGTGGCCAAATCGTTTCTCCTGCTGACAAAGATATCGCCGCATTAATCGATAAAGTAGCAGCAGGCAATGTAAAAGATTTACCACGTAGCCAAGATTATGTGGTGTTAGATGATGAAGTAGTTAATGCTTATATCGAAAAAACCGCTTCTCTTGCTAAAGAACCTAAAGCAGACATTAACTACGTTTATACCGCAATGCACGGTGTAGGCTATGAAGTATTAAGCAAAACCTTAACCAAAGCAGGTCTTCCACAACCTCATATTGTGGCAGAACAAGTATGGCCAGATGGCACATTCCCAACAGTAAACTTCCCTAACCCGGAAGAAAAAGGTGCATTAGATTTAGCCATTAAAGTAGCCAAAGAACACAATGCAGAATTCATTATTGCCAATGACCCTGATGCAGACCGCTTAGCGGTTGCTGTTCCAGATGCACAAGGTAACTGGAAACCTTTACACGGTAACGTAGTAGGTTGTTTCTTAGGTTGGTATTTAGCAAAACAATATCATGCAAAAGGTGAGAAAGGCGTATTAGCGTGTTCTTTAGTCTCTTCTCCAGCGCTTGCTGAAATTGCGAAAAAATACGGTTTCCAATCAGAAGAAACCTTAACCGGTTTCA
>NZ_CALJRX010000183.1 GCF_937976265.1 uncultured Haemophilus sp. | reverse complement strand
TGGTCTCATCTTTCAGTGGGTATTCCGTTTACTCTCATTATGTAGGGTAGGGCTTTTCATCTATACGACCGCATAATGCCGTTATGAGTAAACTTCTTGGAATCTGATTTTTAAAGAGCATCGAGATATTTGTTTATGTGTATCTCGTTTTGATGAGTGTATTAAACACAATTTGTGTTCGTTTGTAAACACACCAAACACAAATTTTTCCATATTTCTTGTGTTAAATGTGTTAAATGTGTGTTTTTAAACACAATTAATTTTTAAAAAATTTGGTCGTTTGCTTATTTTTTAATCAACAGCAAAGTAAAGTTGGCGTTTTTAAGTGTATTTTTGAGATTTTTGCGATGCCGATCGCAAGTTTTTATGATGATTGTTGGTTTAAATTTAATTTGGTTTATGATGCCGCTGCCAATAAGGAGGCGAATTATGAAAGAAAAATTTAAAAAATGGCTAATCTCTTTGGATTGCGAAGGCATCAATAGCTTAGGGATTGATGAGATAGTATCGCGCATAGATGAAGAGTTGAGGATTGTGCGTGCTAATAAGCAGGAGAGGGTTGTGCTAGAGGAGTTGATTGCGGAGTTTAATAAAGGGTGATAAAAACCGCCAGTGAGGCGGTTTATTATTGTGGTTAGTATACTTCCGGCATCAGATCAAATCACGTTAGTGCGCAGTTTGGGTGTTTTTCATCGCTTGATTGATGAGATTTGTTAACGGGACGGCATTTGCTAATGTTGAGATGATCTGAATTTCTTCTTCCGCTTTATGTTCGTCAAAAAGTTCATCAGTGCGATTATCAACAATCACAGTAATATTTCGCCCGTTCAAATCGTTTCCACTGATCACATCCCCTGTTTTCCGCATAACGGCGCCGACAGCGCTTGGAGTAGGGGTGATTGCGAGAATCAGTTGATTATCAAGTTGGAAATCAAATGAATAACTATGCCCAGAAATTCCCTGCACTTTTGGGGTACGGATAAGTTGGGCGCTTGGCTTCCATAATCTTAAATAATGCTCCACTTCTTCGGCAAGCTCCACTGTTTCGGCAGGTAACGCAAGCAGTTCTCTTTCGTAGTGCATGAGCGCACAAAGAGCGGAAACAAAATCGGCAATTGTTGTCGCAGCCTGATCAGGACGACAAAGTACAAAAATTTCACCGTCTTGTTCAAGTTGTACATTGGTTTTAGTGCCGTTAAGTTTTTCCTGAAAGCCACGCCAAGTGCGTTTATTTTCCAATAATCCCATGGCTCGGAAATGAAAAATAGATTCCGCTTCGTCAGTAATAAGTAACTTATCGCCGCACGGGAGTATATAAAATGATAACAGTGAATCATCAGACCAGCGGTGATATGTCTGCACAGCAATAGCTTCCTCGCCGCTTACCGTTTTCACTTGATAGCAGTTGGAGAATGCTTGTTGCTGTAGCCATTGGCAGTCTAATTTAATCATGTTATTCACTTGGTTGTTTGAGTGGTTCGCCCGTATAGTCTAAATTAATTTTTTCACAAAAGAAAGTAAACCAACTTGTAATATCGTCAAGTTCATATTTGGGATCAATTTTAACCACCCGTTTCCCTATGTGTTCATGCGTGCCGTAGATTGGCATAATCCCGTTGTGGCTTGTCACTTTATGCTCTGCGGAAGTTTCTAATTGATAGGCTCTCAATTTCTCTTGCTGTTTACGCTTAAATAATGTTAATACCATCTTCCCTGATTCGGCAATTCGCTTGTAATATTTAAAATCAATTTGTATCACAGCACCAGGAATTGTCCCGCCTAGTTCATCCTCGGCAGAATTGGGAACGAAATTGATTGACCGCCAAAGCGTGTTGTTTGACTTTGTCCAATTGAGATCTTTTTGGTAAGCCTTCAATAAAGCAATAAATGCTTCTGCTTCTTTGTTTTCTAAACAAAATTTATGTTCATTTAAGATATTCATTTTTTACTCAATATTTACCATTACAACCCGTTAAACCCACATTGCCACGCAATGCTATAACGGTTCTACACGCTCTCTTGCCACACCAATAATGCGTCGCTCATTTAATATCCTTAGGCGTGATTTCGCCAACTGTTAGCAAAAAATCCATCTTTTTATTTAGGTGCTCCATGCGCTCGAGGATTAGTTTGTTTTGCTCCTCAATACGATCCATTTGGGACGTTGCGCCAAGTCGCCCAGCATGAGCAGCTTTCTCTATACGGTCTATTTGTGACTGTATAGCATTGTCGGAGTAGTAATTATTGTTTGTAATGTTTGTCGCTGTGTTGGTGGCAATATTTGAGCTATCAAATGTTGGCTTGTCTATGTTAGATTGATTAATAGACGCATTAGGCAACCACTTGTCACCAAATTTTAAGTAATTAACGTCAACCTCAAGGATGAGTGCAAAATCATCTATATCTTGCATTGTGAGTTGTAAATCGCCATTTTCAATGCGGATTATATCTTGCTCTGGCACGCTCAAAATATGCGCCATATCAACGGTTGATTTGCCTTGTTTTTCCCTTTCTTGTTTTATTCTTTGGGCTACTGCGCGCATGGTTGGTTCCTTTGGTTTGGTTATTTTTAGAGTGATACAACATCAATATGGATTGTCTTTATAAATCTGCCGATAAATTTGGCTGTCTGGCAAATATCCTCTGATATATCTTGTGGATCGTAGTCTTTATTGTCCGAGTGCAGTCTATATCCGCCACCAACAAGCTTTTGTATGCGCTTGATAAACAATGCACCATCTATTGCAAAGGCATAGACACCGTCTCCGTTGTAATAATCAATATTAGTATCTAATAACACCCAGTCGCTTTTTCGGATTGTTGGCTCCATGCTGTCTGTTGGCACGTTGACAATTTTTATACCTGCCGCAGACTTGCGACCGATGATCTGCAATAACCCCTCATCAGACAAAAATAGACTTGATACTATTTCTGGGTAGTCTGAGTTTTCAAATCCAACCAACCCTGCGGCCGCGCGAACATCTAAATAATCTATCCGGTGCGTGTGACCTTCGCCTTGCTCAATTTGTGGGATTAATCCTGCCCCATGACT
>NZ_CALJRX010000182.1 GCF_937976265.1 uncultured Haemophilus sp. | reverse complement strand
GTTCGTCTGGTGAGTAAGGATTATTACCTGAAAGACATCAAGAATGCCCATCTCATGTTGTGTCATTTAGCACAACTGGAAGAGATATTCATCTTGAATAAAGATACTGCTGAGCTGGCGTTAGCCAATGAAGAAGCACCCCTTATTAAGCACAAATACGATATCGAGCAATCTTGGTTTTATTTAAATAAGATCGTTGATGCCAGAGCGGTTGTGAATGATTACTTAGAAGGCTATAAGGCCTATCTGGAGTCATCTGGTGTCGAAACAACTTACTTTCAGGTGAACATGGACTTATTCACCCGTAAGCGGCACTAATACAGACTGAGTCGAAGACTTAGGATGTAAAGCATTAGTACAGACTGGACATGATGTCTGGAATGTAGAGACTATTTTAAACCCTATTTTCAAGGAGCATTGAAATGTTAAACATTATTACAGTTGAAGGTCCTAGCAACACTGGTAAATCCACATTGTTGGATATGTTAGAAATCACTTTTAAAGACAAAAATGCAGATGTCTATCGTTTGTCGGTTAGTCGTCTTGATGATGGTATAGTGAATAAATTACAAGAAAAGGTGTCTGTAGATGACATGAAACACGTGTTGGATCTGAAGTTAGCCAAAGATGCCACTGTTAAATTGATCGATGAATATCGTAAAACACGTGCTCATTCTCTGTTATTAGAGATAGCGCGCGTGCAAGTCTAAAAGCCAGTTCAGCAACGCCTGTAGCGAATACTGCGGCTAAAGTGGCTCAAGTTGCTCCCGTGGCAGCACAAGATACCGCCAATGCGGTTAAACAAGCCACTGCAAGTCTAAAAGCCAGTTCAGCAACAGCTATGCGAACCACGGCAAATATGGCGAAATCTGCCACACAAGCGGTAGGGCGTACCGTCAGCAAAACCGTGCCAATGTTAGGTACTGGGCTTGCGTTAGCAGAAGGTGCATCTGTGTTGATGGATGAAGAAACCAGTGTTGCAGAAAAAAGCGAAGCTATTGGGTCGATTGCCGGCTCGACAGCGGGGGCTATTGTGGGGCAGGCCTTAATTCCTATTCCTGTAGTCGGTGCGGCAATTGGTGGTTTTTTCGGTGAAAAACTGGGGAGTTGGTTGGGTGAATGGATTGGCGATAAAGTCGATGATGGCGAAAGCAAAAAGCCTGAAATCAACCCTGACCAAGCAGCACAGCAAGTTGGAACGGCGATGGGCAATTTTATCGGCTCGGAAGTGGGCAATAAATTGGCAGGCATTAACCCTGTGGAAACCAAGTTAGACGGTGCGGTGAAAGTGGCGTTGAGTTTGTCGCCTGATTTAGTGGCAAAAGTGCAACAAAACAATATTCAAAGCAACCAAAAAGGACAACTGCAAATGCAGGTTGAAATGGGTCATTCAGCGATTGCAGGATAAGGAAACACAATGTCAGCGAGTATTAAAAAAGGCAAAGGCTCATTTCGTGGCGTGCCGTTTTACATTGAAGACCAACAAGGACAAGATGGCGGTCGTCGCATTGTCACGCACGAATATCCGTTGCGTGATGATGGCTTGACCGAAGATTTAGGCTTGCGGTTACGCAACTATCACGTCAGCTGTTTAGTGATTGGCGATGATTACACCAGTCAAGCGGACAAATTGATTGATGCTCTCGAAGCCAAAGAACCTGGTACTTTAAAACATCCATTTTTTGGCACGAAAGACGTGCGTGTGAGCGAGTACAAAGCCAACTACTCCACCGCTCACTTGCGTGTGGTGCGATTTGAAATCACCTTTGTGCCTGCTGTGGGGGAGATTTCGCCACTGGCAAGCCAAGATACGTTATTTAGTGCCTTAAGCGAATACAGTAACGCTCTTAATGCCTTAAGTGATGAGTTTGCATCAATGGTTGAGCAGGCCCTGGATTTTATGAATGATATTATGGACTCGCCGTATTTAGCCCTTTTTGATGAAACCTTGAGCTTTATTGAAAATGTGTTCGACGGCATTGGTTCGGTGTTAAATGCAGGTAGTGATTTTAAAGCCAAATTACAGAGCTTTAAAAACCGTTTAGAAAGCTTGTTGTTACAGCCCAAAGTCCTTGCCACAGAATTGCAATCACTTACACAACTAAGCGTACGTGGCTCGTTTACTGGTTCAACCAATACAAGCGGTTCGTCAAGTTCGGCAACCGCAACAACACAAAGCTATGGTGGCTTAACGATTACATCGGCAAGCGATACCACCGCATCAACATCTAGCACCACGGCACAAAGTGCGGTCAATTTTCAGCGTGTTTTTACGCAAATTGAAAACTTAAAAACCACAGTCAATGCACAAATGTCGGCTCTTTCAACGCAAGTTAGCGAAATCACGGACAATAAACTTGAGCAAGTGACGGCGGCGAAACAGAATAACCAAACCACCGCGGTGATTATTAACCGCTTGTTTGCAGACGTGGTTGAAAACGAGAACAGTTTACAAACCATTAGCCAGTTATTTATCAGCAAAACGCAAACAACAAGAACTACTAATAATGA
>NZ_CALJRX010000181.1 GCF_937976265.1 uncultured Haemophilus sp. | reverse complement strand
TTTAGCTTAAAATACTGAAATTTTATCATTTTTATAATAATTAAAATATGAAATTGATTCCATACTTAATTTATTGTTGTTCAGTGTATTTTGTATTGAATGTTTTTGTTTACTCTTTTGATTAACATTTGGTTTGTCATTTTGTAATGTTTTTTGATTAATATAATGAATTACAACACTTGCTCAAACAAGACGGTAAAAGAAAACGTTTTATTTAATGTGTTGTAGATAAAACAATTTCTTAATGCGGTTTGAGTGAGGTGATCAAATGTTTGATCATCTAAATCAGATGAAATAAAAATCTTGATTTTACAATCTGTTATTTGGGGTTGTTCATTATAACCGCGAACGCCCAGTAAGGTTAAAGGATTGGCGAGGTTGAGCCAAATTTTTCCTTCCATTTCTACAATATCGGCATGTTGTTGAGCAAAATGTGCTTTTACACTACTCAAAATGCCACCTAAAATAGAAACAGCAAAATAATCCACCGCACTTTTTTGTAACGATTGGTTATCGAAATTGACTTGTGAATAGAGAGAAATGCTGTCATTCGGAGTGAATAATTTAATTTCTTCTCCGCGTAATACGGCTCGATATTTAGCGGTAAAACATTCACTTTCAGGTACGTTATACATAACGTTCCCTCAATATTGATTTTGCCTCATTTAATACCTTAAGTTTGGCTTCAATAATGTCAAATCCATTTAAAGAGCGGTTAGAAAAAGTGGCAAATCCACAATCTGGATTTAGCCAAATTTGCTCTGGTGGAAGGTAATTTAAGGCTTTTTCTGCTCGTTGAACAATTTGTGCTACGGTTTCCACTTCATCAGAACGAGGATTGATGACGCCTAAGCCTAAAATACATTTTTGTCTTAAGATTTCACTTTCTAATAACGAACTTAATTCTCCCGCTCTTGGCGTAGAAAATTCGAGCATTAAAATATCAGGTAATGCCGATTCAAATAAATCCACTAGTGATGTATAAGGCCCGCGCAGTAATACGCTTTCATCTTTGCTCCAGTTGCCACGGCATACATGTAATGCCGTTTTGATATTTTTATTTCTTGTATACTCAAAGATTTGAGTAATTAAACTTTTTGCAAACTGTAGTTCCGCAACAAAATCTTGTTTTTCGCTTAACGCTGCACACATAAATGAACGTGTTTGATGATGGCTAAAAATAACTTCTGTCAAAACAGGCTCATCAAATTGAACAACACTTACGCCTAGCTCACATAAATGATCAATTTCTTGCTTTAAGATAGCAACAACATCTTTTGCCATTTCTTCTTTTGATGAATAATGTTGCCCTGACACAGGCGAAAGCCACATGGAGCGAGCCATTAAGTAAGGTCCTGGCAAGGTTGCTTTAATTGGTTGCTTGGTTAGATTTTTTAGTAGTAGCATTTCATCTGCTACTAAAGATTGTTTGTAGCTGATTTTTCCCACGCAAATAGCATTTTTTATGGAAAGTGCGGGAACATCCAAGGTTTCTAGCATTGACTCAAAAATTTGCTTTTCTTTAATGTGATCGAGCATTTCACTCATGCTCATTAAGGTCGCGCCTTGAATTTTTTGAGCAATAAAAGAAAGGTAATTGTCGCGAAGTAATTCGCCACTTGTGATGATATCAATGCCAGTTCGTTGTTGAAGTTCGACAATTTGTTTCGTTTCTTGAACAACGATTTGCTCAAGCTCTGCTGTGGTTATTTTACCGAGTGCATGCTTTTTACGCGCCATCAAAAGTGCTTGGCTACGAGGCATTGAGCCTAAAAGGGAAGTTGTGAAAGGTTTCATAGCAAATCCACAATGATGGGCGTTTATTACACGCCCATCATGACATATTGATATTAAAAGAATTTTAAATATTCATTGGCAGCTTGTAATTGAGCAAAACCTTTTGTTCTGCCCGCAACCCAACGTTTTAATCCTTCCAAATCCATCATTTCTTTATGTTCTGGATTGTTGTAATCCATTTTGAACAAGGTTTCGGTGAATGCATTGAATTTGGTTTCATCTAATCCCACGCGCCCACTGAAAATACAATGGTCAAATGATGGTGTTTTTGCAAGTACTCGAACTGTTGCTGGATCGAGTGTGCCATCTTTTGTCCAACGTTCAAAGTTGAAATCTAACATCCATGTTGCCGCGACTTGACGATCTTTTAATGCATTGGCTGCATCTAATTCACCGCCTACATGATCGCCGTGCAAACCAACACCTACATCAAAGCGTTTTTCTACATAATCTTGACCAAACTCTAAGCCATGTTGATGTAAAAACTCGATTGGAATTAACCGCGCTTGTGGGGAATCTATCGCACCAAAAGCAATAGTTTTATTTTTTAAATCTTCAATCGATTGGATAGTTGGATCATTAACAACTAAATAGCTTTGACGATCTTGGTCGGTATCACGCATGGCACCATTTAAGGTTTTACCACCACTACGTAAGTAACCATCTAGCCAAGCAAGAGGAGAATTCCACGCCACATCAATTTCATTATTGAGTAACGCATCAACTTGTCTTTTGTAGTCTTTGAAATACACTGGCTCAATAGGGAAGCCTTCTTTTTCGAAAAAGTCAGCAATAATGCCCCAAATAACCGTTACTTGTGGGGCGTAGATGACCGCCCCAATTTTTAATTTCTCACTCATTTTTCACCGCACTTTATGGAATTTGTTGACCTGTAATGGCTTTACCTAACCAAATATTTAGCACATCGACACTTGGCGCCATCACTTGGCTTGCTAATGCATCGCGTAAATAGCGTTCCATTGGCCCCATTTTGTTATAAGCCTTACCACCGCCAATACGCATACCAATTTGTGCAAGAGTAATCGCGTTTTCGCTCGCAAGAATTCGGGCAGCTAATAATTTAGCTAATGCATCTGCATCACCTTCTGTGGTTGCACGAGCCGCATCTCTCGTAGCACATACAGCAGCATTTGTATTTGCATAGATTTTAGCTAAGTGAATTTGCACGGTTTCGATTTCAGCTAATGCAGTGCCAGATGTGTATTTACGGTGAGTTGAATGTTTAATTGCCTCAGTAAGCACTGCTTTACAGACGCCGCTATAGACAGCTGCCAAGCCACAAATAAAGGCTGGTGCAATGCCACCAAATACTTGTTCTGCGCCTGCGCCAACTTCGCCAATGCGCCAGCCACGATCTAATGGCATATCGGTCATGCGCATAAAGCAAGAGACATTGCTACGCATACCTAAGCCATTCCAGCTATCGGCTTCAAAAGTTAAGCCTTGAGTGCCAAGTGGAAGCACCCAGTTATCAATAGTTTCGCCATTTTCGGAAGGCAAAAGCGCTAAATAATAAGAAGCATAATTGCCCGATGTCACCATGGATTTTAAGCCATTGAATACTGCATGTTCAGCATTAAATTGTGCGGTTGCTTCGGTAATATAGAAGTGAGTACCTGTGC
>NZ_CALJRX010000180.1 GCF_937976265.1 uncultured Haemophilus sp. | reverse complement strand
AGCGACGCTGAAAGAGCAAGGTGTGACGGTAATTTATACCTCTCATTATTTACAAGAAATAGAGCAATTATGTGATAAGTTAGTGCTGTTAAATGAAGGCAATCTTATTTATCAAGGCACTGTGCAAGGCATTTTAGAAGAAGGACAAAGTTTGGAACGTTTTTATTTAGATTTTTTAAATCAGGCGGGAAAAACATGTTAATTGCATCGATTTTTAAAGAAATGCGCCTATTAAGCCGAGATCTGCATGGTGTTGCTGTGTTATTCATTATGCCAATTCTGTTTATGTTGATTATGTCGGCGGCATTGAGTAATGATAATGCATTAAGCAATCGGTCAGAGATTATACTATTAAGTGAAAAAAATCAGCTAAACGATGATTTTCTCACTCAACTCAAGAAAGAAAATCTTGCGGTTAAACAAGCTCCGTTGTCAGAATTGGCTCAATATCAGGCTGATTTACAAGCGGGTAAATTTGACCTATTGGTTTTAAATCCTAATCAAAAACAGACCGCACTTTCAGAAGAACAGGCTTTACAACTTTGGTTAAATCCTAGTGTAGATCGCAGTTGGCTACTGGGTGTGAAAGGCGTGTTGCAAAAACATTATTCTCAACTGCGTTTGAACGATTATTTGGCAGACAATCGCATCACATTAGAAAATAATAAACGCAAACCAATTAAAGACATTCAGAATAAAGTCAATAAAGAGCTTGATAGCAAATTTGCTCAAATTAATGATTATCTCGCGAAAGATTTGTGGCAAGAAATTTATGTCAATCGTCATGGTAAGAAAGTGAACAAACCAAGTTCCGTGCAGCACAGCGTACCGGCTTGGCTGATTTTTGGCATGTTCTTTATTATGATTCCTCTATCTAACGTGATGGCAATGGAACGTCAAACTAATACGCTAACCCGTTTACGCATGGCGCGGGCCTCTGCATTGAGCTTGATTATTGCCAAATTAATTCCTTATTTTTTGATTAACCAGTTACAATTCGTCGGCATGGTAGCACTCGGTTATTTTGTTCTCCCAGCACTTGATATGCCTGCATTTACTCTTTCAGGAAGTTGGTTACCTTACATCGTATTATCCAGTGCAGTAAGCCTTGCAGCACTAGGATATGGTTTGTTAATTAGTGTAGTAGCGAGAACTACTGAACATGCTGTCGTGTTAGGCGGAGGGGGCATCATTATCATGGCAGCCATTGGCGGTATTATGGTACCTGTTTATGTGATGCCAGAAATCATGCAAACCATTTCACAATTTTCGCCTATGGGCTGGGCATTAAGTGGTTTCCAAAATTTATTATTAAATCACTATCACCTTAACCAAATACAACAACCGCTTTATTTATTAAGTGGATTTGGGGCAATTATATTACTTTTAGCAACTTTCATTTATCAACGACAATTAACTAAACAAGCGAGATTCTAATGGCTTATACTTTTACACTGGAAGCACCGGCACTTGAACTGGAACTCAAAAAACTCATCGTGCAAGAAACAGAAAAAGATGAATTTGAGCCTGCCGAAATTAGTGATGATGAATGGCTATTTGGTGAACAAAGCCGTATTCAATTAGATTCATTAGATGCCTTACAAGTTGTTGTAGCACTACAGGCTCATTTTGGTGTGCGTTTACAGGGTGATCGCA
>NZ_CALJRX010000179.1 GCF_937976265.1 uncultured Haemophilus sp. | reverse complement strand
AATGGCTGCAAATTGAATTAGCGAAAGAAATAGGCATTTCAGCGAACTTAAAATTTCCTATGCCAGCAAGTTTCATTTGGCAACTTTATGCTCAAAATTTACCCGCAACGGTATTGGAAAACCCTTTTGATAAAGATTCAATGACATGGCGTTTAATGCGCTTAATCCCGACTTCTCTCGAGAAAGAAAGTTTTTCACCTTTACGCAATTATTTAGCATCATCGCCTCATTCTGAACAATACAAACTTTACCAACTCAGCAGCAAAATTGCTGATTTATTTGACCAATATTTAGTTTATCGACCAGAATGGATTTTTGCTTGGGAAAAAGGCGAAGATGAACAAATTACTGCTCAAATACAAAAACAGCAACCTAGCCTAAACGATACTTTGTTTGAGCAAATTCAAGGCAATACAAAATGGCAAGGTGAGTTATGGCGTGCATTGGTCGTCGATGTTAAATCAAATGTTGGTGATGCCACACATCGAGCAGCTTTACATAATCAGTTCTTAGCCTTGCTTGCCGATAAAAAAGCACCGAAAAAATTACCGTCACGCATATTTATTTTTGGTATTCCTGCGCTTCCAACTGCTTATCTCAATATTTTGCAAGCGATATCCTCTGAAGTGGATATTCATTTATTTTTTAATAATCCCTGCCAAGAGTATTGGGGAGATATTAGCGATTTACGCCTCGATTATTTGCGTTCTCGCAAGCGTTATCAATTCAATAAACAAGATGAAAATCAACCGCTCTTTTCCGAAGATCAACTTTCTCAACTAAAAAACGCTCAATTTGACGTTACTTATCAAAAAGAAAACCTTCAAGTAGGTAATCCGTTACTGGCTGCTTGGGGAAAAATGGGGCGAGATTTCCTTTACACCTTAGTGCGAGATGAAGAGCATATTCCAACTTATCCCGTCAATGCTTATCAAGAAATTAAATCGAACAGATTGCTTGGACAATTGCAGTCTCAAATTCTACATTTAGAAAATAAACCGCTAAATATCGCAAAAAATGATCGCACTTTAACCCTACATTCTTGCCACAGTGCTATGCGGGAAGTGGAAGTATTGCACGATTATTTACTGGATTTATTTAATCAAGATCCTAACCTTACGCCAAAAGATGTGGTTGTTATGGTGGCAGATATAAACCAATACACACCTTATATTCAGGCAGTTTTCGGGCAAAAAAATGGAGATGCCCCACAAATTCCATTTTCACTTTCGGATAATAAACTTTCAGAAAGCGATGTGTTGGTTTCAAGTTACTTAACTTTATTACGCCTAAAAGAAAGCAATTTTAGTGCGGAAGATGTATTAGCATTGTTGGATATTCCTGCGATGCGAGAACGATTTAATATTTCCCTTGCTGATTTGCCATTAGTGCGAGAATGGGTGGCGGATTCTGGGATTCGTTTCGGTTTGCAAAAAAATCAAGATGGCATCAATTTCAATTCTTGGCAGGCTGGATTAGAACGAATGATTTTAGGCTATGCGATGCGTGAAGAACACGGCATTTGGCAAGATAGTTTGGGGTTAAACAGCAGCTATGGCTTAAAAGGTGAACTTGCTGGAAATTTATCGCACTTTTTCACTGCACT
>NZ_CALJRX010000178.1 GCF_937976265.1 uncultured Haemophilus sp. | reverse complement strand
GGATTTCTAAGCCACGACGAGATTCTTTCATCAACCATTCAACAGCTTGTTCAAATGACTGAACTGGTTGAGTTTTTTCACCACGAGTGACATACGCACCCTCTTCTAGTAAGCCATTGACTTGCTGACCGAATGTAGAAATCTTCGCAAATTCATTGCCCGTCACAAAATCAAAATTGATGAAGTAATCGGTATCAATACCATGTTTACGAACAGTAATGACTGCTTCATATACTTGGCGTTCGCTGTTAAATTGGGTTCTTGCCGAATATAAATGCGCTTCTGTTTCTTTTTCGGTTAAGTACGCAACAAAAGCATTCGCCCAATTTTCGACCGCACTTTCATTACGCATTAACTCAACGGTTAATTGTGGTTGATAAACCAAACCTTGTAATAATGGCTCAGGATAGTAACGACTTAAACGAGTAATTAATTTCTGAACATTGTTATATTCACTCACTAATTTCTCGAACACTAAATCATTCATTGCCGGCGCATTGGCACTGATATGCAACGCTGCGCCATCTAACGCAAGCATTAATTCATATTGCACCATTTCGTCGTTATCTTTGATATAACGCTCTTGTTTACCTTTTTTCACTTTATAAAGTGGTGGCTGAGCGATATACACATAACCACGCTCAATTAATTCTGGCATTTGACGATAGAAGAAGGTCAACAATAAAGTACGAATATGTGAACCGTCCACGTCCGCATCGGTCATGATAATGATGTGGTGATAACGTAATTTATCCGGATTATATTCATCGCGACCAATACCACAGCCAAGCGCTGTAATTAATGTGCCCACTTCTTGAGAAGAAAGCATTTTGTCAAAACGTGCTTTTTCAACGTTAAGAATCTTCCCTTTTAACGGTAAAATTGCTTGAGTTTTACGATCACGACCTGATTTTGCCGAACCACCCGCAGAATCCCCCTCCACGAGGTAAAGTTCTGAAAGTGCTGGATCTTTTTCTTGGCAGTCCGCTAATTTACCCGGAAGGCCTGCAATATCTAATGCGCCTTTACGACGGGTCATTTCGCGGGCTTTACGCGCTGCTTCACGTGCACGTGCAGCCATAATAATTTGATTTACAATGATTTTCGCATCGGCTGGATTTTCTAATAAATATTCCTGCATACGCTCATTCATGGCAGATTCAACCGCACTTTTCACTTCAGAAGACACTAATTTGTCTTTTGTTTGTGAAGAGAATTTAGGATCGGGCACTTTCACCGAAATAATCGCCACCAAACCTTCACGCGCATCGTCACCTGAAGTGCTCACTTTCTCTTTTTTCAGTAACCCTTCGCTTTCCATATAGTTATTTAAGCTACGCGTTAACGCACCACGGAAACCGGCTAAGTGAGTACCACCATCACGCTGCGGAATGTTGTTGGTAAAGCAATAAACGTTTTCGTTTACGCCATCATTCCATTGCAATGCGACTTCCACGCCAATGCCATCTTTTTCCGCTGAAAAATAAAATGGTTTTGGATGAATTGGATTTTTATTTTTATTTAAATATTCAACGAATGCCTGAATACCACCTTCATAATGGAAGTGATCTTCCGTGCCATCACGTTTGTCGATTAAACGAATTGATACGCCAGAGTTTAAGAATGAAAGCTCACGTAGGCGTTTTGCTAAAATTTTGTAATCGAAAGTTGTAATTGCAAAAATTTCTGGACTTGGCCAAAAACGCACCGTTGTACCCGTCGCTTGCGTTTCACCGATAACGGTTAAAGGCCCTTGAGGCTCACCTAAGTGGTAGAATTGCTCATGCACATGACCTTGGCGACGAATAGTTAATTGCAATTTATCAGAAAGTGCATTGACTACCGAAACCCCCACGCCGTGTAAACCACCTGATACTTTATAAGAGTTATCATCGAATTTACCACCCGCATGAAGCACAGTCATAATAACTTCTGCTGCAGAAACCCCTTCTTCTGGGTGAATATCTACTGGAATGCCACGGCCGTCATCTTGTACGGAAACAGAATTGTCATCATGAATAGTAACGATAATATCGGAACAATAACCGGCAAGCGCTTCATCGATCGCGTTATCCACCACCTCAAACACCATATGGTGTAGGCCTGTTCCATCATCGGTATCCCCAATATACATGCCCGGACGTTTCCGAACCGCATCAAGCCCTTTTAAGACTTTAATACTTGATGCACCATAAGCATTTTCTGTAACCGGTGTTTCTGACATAGTTTTTCTCTATTTTGTAATGAAAATTGTGCGGAATTATAGCAAAAAACTGACTATTTTGCGAAATAAAAGTGCGGTCAAAATTTTCGCTGTTTAAAAACCAATAAACAAGTACATAGCATATAAAACAAAAAGACGAGTTTAGATAATAAACTCGTCTTTTTTATTGCATTAACACTTATTTCCAAATATGGTTATTTAACCCGAGTTCTTTCACCATATCGGTAAAACCTTTAATACTCGAAATATAATCACGAATCGTATTGTCTTCCAGCAATGACTTTTCAAAAGATGGTTCAAAACTATTCTTACCCAAATTAAGCGCAATAATCACTTCTCGGTTACGAAGCACCATCGAAATAGGGCAATTAAATTTCTCTTTCAATCCACAAAAGCGTTCCATTAACTTAGGCGATAAAGCATATCTGGCTAAGATTTGATCTTCCGTAAACACATCAAAATAACGATTAAAAGATGGACTATCCATCAAAGCAATTTCACCTTCTTTTCTTAAACACCCCTCCTTCTTATCGCAAACATAAACCCAATGGGCCAGTTCTTTAGGGAAGGTCGCTTTAAATAAAATGCCTTGAAAGGTCGTGGTCCTTAATCCTTTCATCATTTTTCCGCTCGGTTCCATATTAAACGCTGCAAAATCACAGATTTCAACTTCAGTCTGGTCAAACTCACCCAAAATTAAATCCTCACTACGATAACTCGCTGGATAACTATCGTAAATTGAGAAAAAATCACTAAGACGAAGACCTCTATCTGGTCTAAAGTGAAGGCCAAACTCCTGAACAATCGTGTTAATTATCCGAGTTTTAAATTCTGCGACAAAACGCTTGTATCTAAAAAATAAGCGACGGAAAGAATAAATAAGTACACCAAGAATCAATGCCGTACTTAACAGATCATCATTCCCTATCGCACCAATAAGCAAAAATAACCCAAAGCACAACCCAATTATCGATTTATTGATAAGTGATTTAACAGCTAAACGTTCCTCATCTAATTTTTCCAAACCAAGGAAACGAATCCCTTCAATCTCTTTTGGTGTATTCATTATTTTTCCACTTATTGTTTAAATAAATTACCCACATTCGGCACTTCAGCTTCATTCTGAGGAATATCGAAAAATGTTCCTTTCTGGAAATTAAACAAGTTTGCGATTAAATTTGACGGGAACATTTCCACCGCATTGTTATACTCTTCAACTGCTGAATTATAAGTACGTCTTGCTGCAGAAATTTGCTCTTCTACATCGCTAAGTACGGTCTGAATTTGCATAAGATTTTGATTGGCCTTGAGATCAGGGTAATTTTCTAGACGAACCTGTAAATGACGCAATAATCCTGAAATTTCATTATTGAGTTGGAATTTTTCACTTGTAGTATGAGCCAACTTAGCACTTTCACGTAACGTCACGATACGCTCAAGCAAGCTACGCTCATGCGACATATATTCCTTTGCTGTGGCAACAAGGTTTGGCAATAAATCATAACGTCGCTTTAACTGAACATCCACGCTTGCCTCAACACTATTCACTTGATTACGTCTCATAACCAATTTGTTATACATTGAAATGGTGAAAGCTAAAGTTACAACAACAATACCTGCGACTACACTCATCATTATTTCTCCATAGAAAATTATCCCTGCTCAGTATAGGGAAAAGCGTAATAAAATCTATTCCCTTAGACAATTTTTTGTTGATAAAAATCAATAAAAATAAACAAAACCAAGAAATTAGCTTATCTACTTACCTATTCATGTCGCAGCAAAGTGCGGTCAATTTTTACGAAGATTTTTCGAGACTAAATCCTTTCTTTATTATTGTGATTTTATGTATAAAAAATATACTCCAGGTAAAGATAACCCCACCAAATAACAATCATTCTCAATAATCTTAAAAAACAATAACTTACCCACTAATTTCACAAGGAAAATAAGGGTATTTTTGATTACGATCAAATAAATTTCCCGCATCAAGGCATATCATGGTTAGATTAACCATACAAGT
>NZ_CALJRX010000177.1 GCF_937976265.1 uncultured Haemophilus sp. | reverse complement strand
CTAGCGTAATCGCCCATGCTTTCCGGGCTGTATGCCCCTAAGAAAATTGAACCAGCATTGTCCAATTCCGGCAAGAGTGCGCGGGCGTTTTGGGTTTGTACGATTAAGTGTTCTGGTGCGTATTCGTTGCTGATTGCAACGGCTTGCGCCAAGCTTTCGGCAATAAAAATACGGCTGTGGCCAAGGGCTTTGCTGGCGGTTTCAGCTCGTGGTAAACGCGCCAGTTGGCGGGCAATAGCCTGTTCTGTTTGTGCGGCTAATTGCCCATTGGTGGTGACTAATATCACTTGGCTGTCAGCGCCATGTTCGGCTTGGGAAAGCAGATCGCTGGCGACAAATTCTGGATCTGCCGCTTCATCCGCGATGACCAACACTTCTGAAGGGCCTGCCGGCATATCGATGGCAGTACCGCTTTGCACCACTTGGCGTTTGGCTTCAGTAACAAAGGCATTACCCGGGCCGAAAATTTTATCGACCTTAGCCACCGTTTCGGTGCCTTGTGCCATGGCAAAAATGGCTTGTGCACCGCCCACCGCATAAATGGTTTCCACGCCACATAGTTGTGCGGTGTAAAGAATTTCATCGGCAATTGGTGGTGGGGAGCACAGCACAATTTTTTTACAGCCGGCAATTTTTGCCGGAATCGCTAACATCAAAACAGTAGAAAACAATGGTGCGGAACCGCCCGGAATGTATAGTCCCACGCGGGAAATCGGACGGGTAACCACTTGGCAACGCACGCCGGCTTGGGTTTCGATGTCGATTTCTTGATTTTGTTGTGCCTTGTGGAAGGCTTCAATATTGGCTTTTGCCTGTTGAATCGCTTGCGCGAGCGCCGGGGAAATTCGGGCGCTAGCTGCGGCGATTTCCTCAGGAGAGACAACAAGGCTTGTCAGTTTTACTTTGTCGAATTTTTCGCACAATTCAAACAACGCGTTATCGCCGTTTTGCGCAACATTTTCACGAATGGCATCCACCGCCTGTTTAATGCTTTCACCAACTTTTTGTGCCGGACGGGCAAGGGCTTGGCGTTTTTCTTCTTGAGTTAAGTTATTCCAGATTAAAGTTTGCATTGCCTATTTCCTCTTATTTAATTTTCTTTTCCCGTAAATGGAAGCAAGGTTGGGTTATTCCATCATCTTCTCTATTGGTAATACTAAAATCGAGCTGGCACCGATGGCTTTTAATTGCTCCATAGTTTCCCAGAACAGATTTTCTTGGCTGACAACGTGCATCGCGACTTTTGTGCTATCACTGGCTAACGGCAAAATCGTTGGGTTTTCTACTCCTGGAAGCAAAGCGGTGATTTGGGCAAGTTTATCCTTTGGCGCATGCAGCATAATGTATTTGGATTCAGAGGCTTGTTGCACACCTTGGATGCGGGTTAGCAAGCGGTCAACCAGTGCTTGTTTTTCTGCATCAAGCGGTTCGGCACGTTGAATTAAACAGGCTTTAGAACGGTAAATCACTTCGACTTCTTTTAAACCGTTGGCTTCTAAGGTCGCACCAGAAGAGACTAAATCGCAAATTGCCGCGGCTAGTCCAGCACTTGGAGCCACTTCTACCGAGCCATTGAGCAGACAGTTTTTAAAAGGCACACCTTGTTGTTGCATATAGCGACGTAAAAGGTTTGGATAGGAGGTGGCGATACGTTGATTAGCAAGGGTTTGCACGCCGTTGTAAGTTTGGTCACGGTCAATCGCGAGCGAAAGGCGACAGCCTCCGAAGTCTAATTGGCGTAGTTTTTTGTAGGCGATGGTTTCGCCAGCTGCCAAGCGACCGAGCTCTTCCTCTTCCAAGACATTTTCGCCGATGATACCTAAGTCTACGACACCGTCAAAAATCAACCCTGGGATATCGTCATCACGCACACGCAGGATTTCAATCGGTAGGTTTTCCGAATAGGCGATAAGTCGTTGTTCATTCCAATTGATTTTTACCCCGCATTGTTTGAGTAGGGCGGCGCAATCCTGGCTTAAACGACCTTTTTTCTGTAAGGCGATTTTGAGTCGGTTTTGTGTTTGCATATAAATAGCCTCTGTAAAAATTATTGATGTGAAATAGAAAAAGCCCTCGGAGGTGCGAACCTTCGAGGGCTTTACGAGATTTTTTTCTCAGCGACTCTTATCTGTTTTTCAGGTAGCACCAAACGCTTGAATGTGAATTCAAGTGGTGGTGATGATAGCGACGATTACCTAAAAAAATCATTTTTTGAGCCTTATCTAAAATAGAACTGGACTTGACTATACTGAAGGATAAGTGTCAGCGCAAGCCCAAAAAGAAAAAAAATTTAATTGATGTATTTTTTATTGATCAAGATCATGAATTGCTTTTACCTTGTTTTATTTCTTCAATAATCGAATGATGCGGTAGGAGATCGATTTTTTTGCCGTTATCAAAAACACTAACCTGTTGCCAAGTTTGCCGCAATTGTGCGGCACAGAACAAACCTGCGGCACCGGCGCCAATAATAATGGTAGGAATAAAGTTCATCATAGCACCGTTGTTGCCGTTCGCGAATTTTGAGAAACGTAACCGCTAAATGTGAGAAATTTAAAACGCTTCAAGTTTCTCATTTTTAGCGGTTAAAATCCATGAATTTTGAGAAATAAAAACGCCCTTTAAATCATCATTAAAGGGCGTTTAAATTTTAAGTATTAAAACTTATAAACCATGTTATCTTCATACTTCCCGGAATAACTTACTGAAGCCTTAACAACAACGCGTTCGGAGTTGTAAAAAGCCTCCCAATTATCAACCTTATCTGCTACCATATACTCGATAAAGCGAACAAATTCGCTCTTTGTTGAGCTAAAAAATACATAAGGAGGGCGCGTGATGTTGATTAATCGGAGGAAGTCGATTAAATCAAAGTACGTCGCCTGTTTATAGCTTTCCTGGCGGGTGCATAAATAAGGTGGATCTAGAACAAATAATGCTTTAGGGTCGCCGCTAAATTTAGGTAAAAGCGTGTGGAATGACTCGCGCGTAATCTCAAGCCCATCTAAATATCCATCCGCTTTCGGATAATCAGACTGTCTAACACAATGCCAAAAATCGTTCTGAAATAAGTCGTCCAACGTTGCCACTTGTTGGCCGCTAAATAGAAGCCAGCTCGCTAGACAATTCAGGTCAATATAACCTTTGAAATTTTGAATGATTTTGATGCATTCTGCCTTACAATCCTTCGTCAATCTTTTGTTTTTTTGCGTAGCGTTACCAACTACTGCGTAAAGCTGTGCGCGGAGTGCATTAATGTCGTCAATATGCGCCAATCGCTCAGCATATCTATCGAAGTCATTGTAAATTACGCGGGCTTTAGGCTTGAGTTGTTTAGTAACGTGGCTTAATAAACCGCTCCCACCAAATGTATCAATGATAGTCCAGCCTTCACCATCGCCTTAGATCGGAAGA
>NZ_CALJRX010000176.1 GCF_937976265.1 uncultured Haemophilus sp. | reverse complement strand
CGATATTGATAGAAACGTTCTTGTAAACCCGCAAGTAAGTTTGACACTTCGTCAGCCACCGCTGTTTTTAAGTGACCGTACATTTTGCCTTCAAATTCTTTTTCAAGTTCAGCCACAGATTTATCCGTTACTGCAGAAAGGATATCTAATAAGTTAGACACACCCGCTTTATTTTGCACATCATAACGTACAACAGGTGGTTCATCAGAATCTGTTACCGCACGTTTGATTTTTTTCGCCACCGATTTTGGATCTTCAAGCAAGGTCACCACGTTATTACGGTTATCATCGGATTTAGACATTTTTTTATCAGGATCTTGCAAAGACATAATACGCGCACCCGCTTTGCCTAAGAAGATTTCAGGGATCGTAAAAATATCACCGTAAAGGGCATTAAAACGAGCGGCGATATCACGGGTAATTTCTAAATGTTGTTTTTGGTCATCCCCTACCGGCACGCTTTTCGCTTGGTAAAGTAAGATATCTGCAGCCATTAAAACCGGATAATCAAATAAACCCACGTTAATATTTTCGGCATAACGTGCTGATTTATCTTTAAATTGAGTCATACGGCTCATTTCACCAAAATAGGTGTAGCAGTTTAACACCCAGCTTAGTTGCGTATGTTCTGGTACATGAGATTGCACGAAGATTGTGCTTTTATTCGGATCAATGCCACAAGCCAAGTAAAGGGCAAGTACATCAAGCGTTGCTTTGCGAAGTGCCACAGGATCTTGACGTACAGTGATGGCATGTAAATCCACCACACAGAAAATACACTCATAATCATCTTGCATTTTCACCCAGTTGCGAAGTGCACCTAAATAATTCCCGATAGTTAATTCGCCGGAAGGCTGCACGCCACTGAATACAATTGGTTTTGTCATTGGTTATCCTTTTATTCTGTAAACTGAATTGGCGCTATGATAACAAAAGATAGGGCGTTTTTTAATGATTCAGTTCAAAACAATGTGTAAAAATGCTATATTACGCCCAAAATTTCTACAGCTCACAATTTATAATCTCAATGAAAAATTATAATGATATGGCTCTGGCACTTGCCGGTGTTTGTCAATCAGTCTTATTAATCAGTCAATTAGCACAAAAAGGTGAAGTTGATAACCAAGATGCATTCCAAACTACCATTCATTCTCTTCTCATTACTCAACCTGAAGATACATTAGCCGTATTTGGCGGTGATGTTCAACATCTTAAAGTGGGATTAAACACACTTATCGAGCAACTCACCCAATTAAATGACAAAAATTTATTAAATTATTGGGGCAGCTTATTAGGGTTAGAAAGCAAATTAAACAAACGACCTGAAATCAAACAAGAACTTGGCCGCAGAATTGCGCGTTTACCTGAGCAACTTGCTTATCATGACAATCAATTTGATGATGCGATGTTTTCTATCATGGCAAACATTTATGTCGATACGATTAGCCCTTTAGGCAAACGCATTCATATTATTGGTTCGGCATATCATTTACAGCAACAAAATGTGCAAGACAAAATTCGTGCGTGTTTGCTAGCTGGCATTCGTTCTGCCGTTTTGTGGCGTCAAGTCGGCGGCAGCAAATGGCAATTGTTATTTCATCGTAAAAAATTAGTGCAAGCGGCACAACAACTCTACTCAACTTTAAATTAATCCTTGGAGAACTCTTATGCAACTTTCCGCATTAACCGCTCTTTCCCCGATTGACGGTCGTTATCAAGATAAAGCCACCGCATTGCGTGGTATTTTCAGTGAATTTGGCTTGCTCAAATTCCGTGTCACCGTGGAAGTACGTTGGTTACAAAAATTGGCGGCGACCGCTGAAATCCAAGAAGTTTCTTCTTTGTCTAAAGAAGCAAACGATTACCTTAATAAAATTGTGGAAGAATTCAGTCTTCAAGATGCTGAACGTATCAAAGAAATTGAGCGCACCACGAATCATGACGTAAAAGCGGTTGAGTATTTCTTAAAAGAAAAAAGTGAAGCCTTACCAGAATTAGCGAAAGTCTCTGAATTTATTCACTTTGCTTGTACATCGGAAGACATTAACAACCTTTCTCATGCCTTGATGTTAAAAACAGCACGTGAAGAAGTCATCTTACCTGAATGGCAAAAACTGATTGATGAAATTACCCGTTTAGCAAACGAATACAAAACCATTCCATTACTTTCTCGTACACACGGCCAACCTGCCTCACCAAGTACTGTGGGTAAAGAAATGGCGAACGTGGTTTACCGTTTACAACGCCAATTCAAACAACTCCAACAAAATGAAATCTTAGGTAAAATCAATGGTGCAGTAGGTAACTACAATGCGCATTTATCGGCTTATCCCAATATCAACTGGCACAAATTCAGTGAAGAATTTGTCACCTCATTAGGTTTAGATTGGAACCCATACACCACGCAAATTGAACCACATGATTACATTGCGGAATACTTTGATGCCGTGGTACGTTTTAATACCATCATCATCGACTTTGACCGTGATTTATGGGGCTACATTGCATTAAATCACTTTAAACAACGCACTATCGCAGGGGAAATTGGTTCATCCACTATGCCACATAAAGTGAATCCTATCGACTTTGAAAACTCAGAAGGTAACTTAGGTTTAGCCAATGCCGTGATGACTCACCTTGCTCAAAAATTACCAATTTCTCGCTGGCAGCGTGACCTAACGGACTCCACTGTATTACGTAACTTAGGTGTGGGTTTAGGCTATTGCTTAATTGCCTATGCCTCAACCCGTAAAGGTATCAGCAAATTAGAAGTGAACGAACAACATCTCCGTGATGAACTCAACCAAAACTGGGAAGTTTTAGCTGAGCCAATTCAAACGGTGATGCGTCGCTATGGTATTGAAAAACCATACGAAAAATTAAAAGAACTCACCCGCGGTAAACGTGTTGATGAAAAAGCAATGCGTGAATTCATCGAGAAACTGGATATCCCTGCAGATGAAAAAGCGCGTTTACAACAACTCACCCCTGCCACCTACATCGGTGCAGCCATTGAGTTAGTAGAAAAACTTTAAGAAAAAAAGGGCTTTTTATCACGCTCTTCCAACTTCCAAATTAAAGTGCGATCAAAAACATCTTAGATTTTGACCGCACTTTTTTATTTATTCTCTTACCTATTACATTATTCTCGCTTAATAAATAGCAATCGTGCGTGATCATACACCCAATTAAAAATAAAGGTATAAATGGTGATCATCACCGTTAAACTGAAATCCATCATAAAAGCCGTGATCCAATCCACTTTTAAAAAGTAAGCAATGATCGGCACGGTGAAAATAAGCAAACCGCCCTCAAATGAAATGGCATGTAAAGTACGGAATATGACACCTCGCTTTTCTCGCGGACCGGTAAAAATTTTATCGAGGAAATAATTAAAGATGATATTCCATAACATTGCCGTTAAGGAGACTAAGATCATTGAACCGAAAAGAATTGATACACTTTCTTCGGTAAAGAAATACAGTGCAAACATTGAAAGCAATACGACCGTGGTTTCAAACAAGATTGCGTGAAAAAGTCGCTCAAGAAAGCTCATTTGTCATCCTTTACAAAGCAAAAGTGCGGTCAAATTCACCGCACTTTTCATCAATATTTTATTAATTGGTTTTTAATTTATTCCAATATTTTTCGTAAATATCCACTGCTTCACCCACATCGCCTTGCATAATGCCTTTTTCAATATTTTCAGCAGATGGGAACAAGGTTGGGTTATTCGCCATTTCAGGTGAAAGTAACGCTTTCATGCCTTCATTTGGCATAGAGAAACCCATTTTCTCAACGACTAATTTCGCATTTTCAGGGCGAAGTAAGAAGTCGATAAATTTATAAGCGCCCTCTGTATTTTTCGCACCTTTTGGAATCGCGTAGTTATCCATCCAGAAAATCGCCCCTTCTTTTGGATACACAAATTGGATACTTGGATTTTCTTTGTTGGCTAAATAAGCTGAACCGTTCCATAACATCCCGATAGATACCTCACCTTGTACAAATGGTACTTCTGGCGAATCGGAGTTAAAGGTTACCACATTTGGTAACAATTTCACTAAGCGCTCATAAGCCGCTTTAATGTCTTCTTCATTCGTGGTGTTTGGTGATTTTCCATCTAATATCAATGCAATGTGGAACACTTCACGCGCATCACTGGTTAATAATACCTTACCTTTAAATTCTGGATTCCATAAATCAGCCCAACTCGTAATTTTGCTTGGGTCAATATCATCCGCATTCACGCCGATACCGGTTAAGCCATAAACGTAAGGCAGAGAATATTTATTATTTGGGTCAAATTCCTTGTTTAATAAATTTGCCGGAATTTGTTTAAAATTACTTAATTTGCTGTGATCAAGCTCTTGTAACATATTTTCTTTCGCCATTTTATTGACGTAATAGCTTGATGGGAAAACTAAATCATAACCACTGCCTGTACTAGAGGTCAGCTTCAATTTAGCATACATTTCTTCATTACTTTCAAATGTCGAATAAATCACTTCAATGCCCGTTTCTTTGGTAAATTCCGCAACCAAATTGGATGGCACATAGTCAGTCCAGTTATAAACATAAAGTTTTTCAGCAGCAAGTGCAGCAGAAGTTGCAGCAAATGCAACGGCAGAAAGACAAAGTGATTTAATGTATTGAACAGCATTTTTTTTCAATTTATTGACCTCCTCAGGACAATCAAAATAAACCTTAAGTAATCGTTTACTTATGTAAACTTGGGGAGTATAGCACCTTTTTTGCAAAAGGTTTGACATATTTTCCCATCAGGGTAAGATTCCCTCAATTTCAGTTTTATGTTAATTAATTAGGCATCAATCATGCTCGAATTCGCTCATCAAGAACATATCAAATCTTATTATTTCGATAGTCGAAACCAAACCTTCGAATTGCCGCCTCTCACTCAGCAAGAAGAAGCGGATGTTTGTGTTATTGGTGCGGGTTTCTTCGGTTTATCAGCCGCCCTTGAATTAGCAGAAAAAGGCAAGAAAGTCATTGTGTTAGAAGGTGCAAGAGTGGGATTTGGCGCATCCGGCAGAAGTGGTGGTCAAGCCATCAATGGTTTTGAAGAAGGCATTGATGAATATATTGCTCAAGTAGGCTTTGATAAAGCGAAAAAACTTTGGGATATGTCGCTAGAAGCCATTGATATTATTGATGAACGCATTGCGAAATATGGCATTCAATGTGATTGGAAAAAAGGCTATGCCACATTGGCGTTAAATGAACGTCGTATGGACGATCTCATTAAAATGGAAAAAGCCAGCCACGCGACTTTTGGCTATGACAAAATGCAACTTTGGGATAAAACCAAACTGAAACAACATTTAGGCAGCGATATTTATGTAGGTGGTTTATACGACAGCAATTCAGGCCACTTACACCCACTTAACTATTGCTTAGGCTTAGCAAAAGCCTGCTTAGATTTAGGCGTGCAGATTTACGAACAATCCCCTGTTGTGGATTTAGTGGAAAAATCAGGTTGCATTGAAGTCAAAACCGATAAAAGTGCGGTCATTTCTCAAGATGTTATTTTAGCCACCAACGCTTATATTGATGCACTACCGAAATCTATTCATCACGGCATTAATCGTAAAATCTTACCGGTCGAGAGCTTTATTATTGCAACCGAGCCCTTAGATCAAGCCACAGCGGATTCGGTCATCAATAATGGTATGTCTGTTTGTGATAACAATATCTTGCTCGATTATTATCGCTTGAGTGCGGATAACCGTTTATTATTTGGCAGTGACTCAAGCTCAGAAAAAGACATGGTGCAGATTATGCGTGGTAATATGTTGCATGTTTTCCCTCAATTGGAAAACGTCAAAATTGACTATGGATGGGCAGGGCCGATTGATATGACACTGAATGCAAGCCCACATTTTGGTCGTATCTCACCGCACATTTATTTTGCACAAGGCTATTCTGGACATGGTGTCGCACTAACAGGGCTCGCTGGACGCATTATTGCAGAAGCGATTTTAGGCAATGACGAACGTTTAAGAATTTTTGAAGGATTGAAAGTGCCTTCGTTTTACGGTGGAAAATATCTTAAAAACTTAGCCACCAAGATCGGCGTACTCTATTACAAATTCCTCGATCGTTATCGTTAATTAAAAAAACAAAAGGCGTGTTTAATACACGCCTTTATTGTTTCGATGACATTTAAGGTTTAATGTCTCGTAAAATAGGGTTTTGCATGGAAATCAAGGTTTCCGTTGATTGAATTTCATCAATTAACTGGATCTTAGTCGCCAACACGGAATGTAATTCAGCAATGGTGTGTGTCATCACTTTGATAAAAATAGAATAATTTCCCGTGGTGTAATAGGCTTCCACCACTTCATCAAAGGTTTCGAGTTTTTTAATCACTTTTTCGTAATCTTTTGCGCTTTTCAAAATAATGCCAATAAAGCAGCACACATCATAGCCAAGCTTACGCTCATCAATAATCGCTTTTGTCCCTTCAATCAAACCAGACTGACGCATTTTCTCTACGCGAACATGAATTGTCCCCGGGCTCACGCCAAAGTTTTTGGCCATTTCTGCATAAGGTGTACGGGCATCTTTAGTCAGTACACGGAGAATTTGGCGATCAAGTGTATCGATATTGTTCATAAAACACTCCTTATTAGATCTTTTTTAAAATATCTTATTTATTTTTGATAATATTCAATATTTAAAACAATGTAAAGAAATTACTTGAAACAATTTGTCATTTTATTGAATAATACGCAACAAATCTTACCGGTTATTATAAAAAGAAGGATAAATATGAAAAAGACGTTCATTTTACAACAACAAGAAATCAGCTTTGTGAAGAACACCTTTACTCAAAACTTGATTGAACAACTTGGCATTATCGAAGTACAAGGTCCAATCCTTAGTGAAGTTGGCAACGGTATGCAAGATAACTTATCAGGCATTGAGAAAGCTGTTCAAGTAAACGTGAAATGTATCCCAAATGCGGTTTATGAAGTGGTTCACTCATTGGCTAAATGGAAACGCCATACTCTCGCACGTTTCCATTTCAAAGAAGGTGAAGGCTTATTTGTTCACATGAAAGCATTACGTCCAGATGAAGATTCATTGGATCAAACACACTCTGTTTATGTAGACCAATGGGACTGGGAAAAAGTGATTCCTGAAGGTCGTCGTAACTTTGCTTATTTAAAAGAAACGGTACGTTCTATCTATCGTGCAATCCGTTTAACTGAATTAGCGGTAGAAGCGCGCTTTGATATCCCATCAAGCTTACCAAAAGAAATCACCTTCGTTCACAGTGAAGATTTAGTGAAACGCTACCCAGATCTTTCAAGCAAAGAGCGCGAAAACGCCATTTGTAAAGAATATGGCGCCGTGTTCTTAATCGGTATCGGTGGCAAATTATCAGACGGTAAACCACATGATGGTCGTGCACCAGACTACGATGACTGGACAACTGAATCTGAAAACGGCTACAAAGGCTTAAACGGTGATATTTTGGTGTGGAATGCTGAGTTAGGTAAAGCGTTTGAGCTTTCTTCAATGGGTATTCGTGTGGATGAATCCGCATTGCGTTTACAAGTTGGTTTAACCGGTGATGAAGATCGCTTAAAAATGGATTGGCACCAAGATTTATTAAACGGCAAATTACCTCTCACCATTGGTGGTGGTATCGGTCAATCTCGTATGGCAATGTTTTTACTTCACAAAAAACACATTGGTGAAGTGCAATCAAGCGTATGGCCAAAAGAAATGTTAGAACAATATCAACATATTCTTTA
>NZ_CALJRX010000175.1 GCF_937976265.1 uncultured Haemophilus sp. | reverse complement strand
CTACTGCATTGATGACATCACGCATACCGGTATCTGGAATATTATTTTCATTTTCGATACCCATGTGAGTCACCGCAATAATCGCATCCACGCCTTTTGCTTTTAATTTTTCAACTTGTGTACGTGCTTCTTCCGTTGGTGAAGTAAACTTCATATCTTTTAAGTTACCCGTGTCTTCTTCAAATTTTGCTGACATCGGCGTACTTAAACCAATAATCCCGAGTTTCACACCATCTTTTTCAATGATAGTTGTTGCATCAATATAACGTTTGTCATTTTTCTTATGATAGAAGTTGGCGGTTAATTTTTTCGCTTTAATATCTTTTAGGATTTCATCTAATGCTTTCATCCCAAAGTTAAACTCGTGGTTACCCAAGACGAAAATATCATAATTCATTTCGTTTAATACTTTTGGAACCGGGTGATCTTTATAGTATTTTTTGTCTTTTGCGAACACATCGACTTGGTTATCTTGGATCGCATCACCAACTTCCACTAACACCACGTTTTTATTATTTTTACGCACATCTTTCACATAAGTTGCAATTTGTGCATAAGAACCTGATTTGTCCTCTACGTCTGCACCATAGCTCCAAGGTACGATACGACCGTGAACATCGGAGGTTCCTAATAATTTAATATTCACTTCTTGTGCCATTGCAGTACTAATTGCAGAAAGCGCAAATAATGAGCAAAGTAATTTTTTCATAGAATTTCCTTTAAAGTTGCACAAAGTGCGGTTAAAAATGCCGGAGAATTATAGCGGTGAATTGATTACCAGCATAATTTTAGGGGCTGGCGTAGATTAGCACACTTGCTAATCTACGTCATCCCCTTATTTTTTAGGTGTGATTTGGCTATAGTTGGCAAGCTCTAAAATTTGTTTATTTTGTAGCGCCTCATAAACTAATTGATTAGAACGATGTGTATTAATACAGACTAAATTTCCATTTGGTAATTCAGTGAGTTCCCATGAGCAAGGGTATTTTCGCGTTGTACTTTGGGAATCAGAAAACCATAAGGTATCGCCTTTTTCACCACAACCAGTCATCGCACCTGTGTTAGTACAATGCAAAGTGAGTTGTTCTTGAGTGGGGAGTTGAACATCCGCCATAAAACGTTTGTAACGACGGATAAGTGTAGCAGATTAAAGTGGAGAAAATTGCATAGTTAAAATCCTAATAACCGATTGTTATTCATTAATAATTAATTGCTCACCCGTACTACCACCTTTAATATGATGGGCCGTCGGAACTAAGCCTTGTGCAGACCAATTTGCATTAGCTCGAATTTGTTTACGATATTTATTAGGCGGCATGCCAGTATATTTTAGAAAATTATCATAAAAACGGCTGAGCGAGCTAAAACCACTAGTTAAAGAAATATCCAGCATAGTTCTATTTGTGTCGCTTAATAAAGCTTTGGCATGGTGAATCCGCATTACTGTAATATATTGTTTAATGGTCAGTTGCATCGCGCTTTGAAAGAGTCCCATAGCATAATTTGAGTTTAGTCCAACAGCATTGGCAACAGTTTGAGCAGTTAATGGTTCATTATAATGATTCGCGATGTAATCTAACATTGTACGTACATAGTTTTGCGCATGTTTTGACGACGAAATTTGTTGAATACTCTTTTGAGGATGTTCCAACAAGGGTGACCAACCATCTAAGCTTATTCGACGTACCATAAGTTGAATTTCATCGTAAACTAGTTGGTGTCTATTAATATCTTCCATTTGCAACTCTTTTATCCAACGTTTTATTTCAAAAAGACTAATTAGATCTTTATTTTTAGACTGGATAACAATGCCGTGTGTAATGTGATTAATCAATGAGTGGGAAATTTGCCATGAAAGAAATTGATGAACTGGAATATCAAATACGGCCATATTTTGACAATTTTTCTTATTTGTCAATCTATGTGGAATGGATGCCCAAAATAAAACAGTATGCCCTGCATTTAGAGTAACGTTGTGTTCGTTAAAACTATATTCAATATCATCATTAAAAGGGATATTAATTTCAATATGCCCATGCCAATGATAAGCAGGCATATTTTGTGGTGGTGACTGTAAATTCACATTAAGCGGGCGAGCAGCGAGAGAAAGCGATAAGGGACTAATAGCCTCACTGCTAGATGTTGTCTCAAGTAAATTTTGCGGTAAAAGTGCGGTGTTTTGGGATTGATTTTTTTTCATTGCTATTATTGGGAATAATTAGCCATATTTCGATTAGTATAACGTAAAAATTCTCATTTTCTAGTAATTTATTCCTGAAAACTCATATTATAATGCACTAATCTTTGTATCTGAGCTTTTGGGAATTTTGAGCAAAATTTCAGTATAGTTATTGTTTAATAAGCTGTGTGAATATGTAACCCATATATAAACCAGAAAACAATAAAAGAGGTTACTATGAGCTTATCAATGAAAACAAAATTAAGCTTTGGACTTGGAGCTTATGGGAAAGATTTCGCGATACATATTGTGTATATGTACTTAATGTATTATTACACGGATGTATTGGGTGTTTCCGCCGCAATTGTTGGTACTATTTTTATGGTTGCACGACTTTGGGATGCTTTAAATGATCCAATTATGGGTTGGATTGTGAATAATACGCGCACTCGTTGGGGTAAATTTAAGCCTTGGATTTTGATTGGTACAATTTTAAATTCGATTGCACTTTTTTCCTTGTTTTGTGCTGATTATTTTAGCGGTACGGCACTGATTGTTTATATTGCAGTTACCTATACTCTTTGGGGTATGACTTATACCTTAATGGATATTCCATTTTGGTCATTAACACCAACCTTAACTTTAGATGCCCGTGAGCGTGAAGAATTGGTACCTTATCCGCGTTTCTTTTCTAGCGTAGCTAACTTTGTTACCGCAGGTGTAACTATTGCTTTTGTGGATTATGTAGGTGGCGATAATAAAGGTTTGGGATTCCGTTGGTTTACGGTCATTATCATTGTTTGCTTTATTGCTTCAACGATTATTACGTTGATGAACGTAAAAGAAAAATATTCATCTGATAATGTGAATGCGGGTCAAGCTGCTCAAAAAGTTCCACTAAAAACCTTAGTGTCTTTAATTCCGCGCAATGATCAACTTTCTGCCATGTTGGTTATGGCATTATGTTATAACATTGCAAGTAATATTATTGGTGGTTTTGCGATTTATTACTTTACTTATGCGGTAGGTGATAAAGAGTTGTTCCCTTATTATATGTCTTATGCAGGGATCGCTAATCTATTAATTATTATCTTCTTTGCACGTTTAGTTCGCTTGTTCTCACGCCGTTCTTTGTGGATCACTATTTCTGTTAGTGCGATTTTGAGTTGCCTAATTTTAGGCTACTCAGGAATGGCAGAAAAACCAAGCATTTTCTTGATTATTCTTGCTGGAATCTTTATGCAAATTGGTAATGCGTTGTTCTGGACATTACAAGTAATTATGGTGGCGGATACAGTGGACTATGGTGAATATAAATTAGGAATCCGTTCTGAAAGTATTGCCTATTCTGTTCAAACAATGGTAGTAAAAGCAGGTTCAGCAATTTCTGCATTTTTAGTCGGGATCTTATTAACGGTAATTGGCTATATACCTAATGCAGTTCAAAATGACACAACGATTTTCTGGATGAAAGTCATTATGATCGGCTTACCAATTCTTTTTTATGCAATTAAATTTTTCGTTTATTTACGTTATTACAAACTGCATGGCGACTTATTAGCAAAAGTAAATATCGCCTTATTAGACAAATATCATAAAGTGAATTAAGGATATAAATTATGAATGAGATTATTCGATTAACAAGTAAAGATACAGATTTAGTTATTCGCACCGAGCCTGCAGAAATTCTTTATTGGGGTAAACACCTTAACATTGATGATATTTCTGAATTTGATGCTATGACGATTGAGCGTGGCGTGGCAAATGGCAGTCTGGATGTGGATATTCCTGTGACTTTTGCTGCAGAAAATGGACGCGGTTATTTTGGCTGTTCCAGTTTAGAAGGGCACCGTAGCGGTTATGATTGGGCGCCTGTTTTTGTGACGAAAAGTGCGGTTAAAAATGGTAATAATTTGGTGATTGAAGCTGAAGATCCTATTGCGAAGTTAGGGTTTAAAACTGAAATTGAAGCGGATGAAAATGGTGTATTTAAATTTCGCAATACGGTGACCAATTTAGTGGAAGGTGCATTTACGATAAACCGTTTAGCGGTAACGCTGCCTGTGCCCGAGTATGCGGACGAAGTGCTGAGTTTTTATGGGCGTTGGTGTCGTGAGTTACAAGAAAATCGTTTACGATTGAAACATGGTGCATTTACACAAGAAAATCGTCATGGTCGCACCTCGCATGAATACGCGCCAAACCTTGTGTTAGGACGACCGCACTTTAGTCAAGAACAAGGCGAAGTTTGGGGTTTTCATTTAGCTTGGTCGGGAAATCATCGTATTCGTGCTGATGTGTTAATTGATGGTCGTCGCTTTGCCCAGTTGGAAAATCTCTATTTACCGGGTGAAATTGTGTTGCAACAAGGGGAATCTATCTCAACGCCTTGGGTTTATACCGCTTATTCAGAGAGTGGCTTGAATGGTATGTCACAACAATTTCATCGTCATATTCGTCAACATATTGTGCATTTTCATCAGCCAGTTCGCCCTGTGCATTTAAATATTTGGGAAGGGGTGACCTTTAATCATGATCCTGCGCATATTATTGCTATGGCAGAAAAAGCGGCAGAAATGGGGGTAGAACGTTTTATCATTGATGACGGTTGGTTTGTTGGTCGTAATGATGATTTTGGTGGGTTGGGAGATTGGTTTTTAGATGAGAAAAAATATCCGCACGGATTAACGCCTGTAATTGATGCGATCAAAAAATTAGGCATGCAATTCGGTATTTGGGTTGAACTGGAGATGATTAATAAGCGTAGTCAATTATATGAGCAACATCCAGATTGGCTCTTGCAATTAGATGGCTATGAACAACCTGAAGAACGTCATCAATATACCTTAGATTTAGTGAATCCAGATGCTTTTAATTATCTCTTAGAACGAATGGATTGGTTGCTTGGTGAACATCAAATTGATTATATCAAATGGGATCATAACCGCCGTTTAGTGCAACCAGGGCATTTAGGCAAAGCGGCAGTCAAGGCGCAAACGGAAGCTGCTTATCGCTTATTTAGTCTTTTACGAGAGCGTTATCCGCATGTGGAAATTGAAAGTTGTTCATCGGGGGGGGCGCGTGTCGATTTTGAGATTCTCAAACATTCACAACGTTTTTGGACTTCAGACAATAATGATGCATTAGCGCGCCAAAAAATCCAACGTGGAATGAGTTATTTTTATCCGCCAGAAGTGATAGGTGCACACATTGGTGGCGCACTGTGCCAAACTACAAATCGCCATTTCTCTTTTGATTTCCGTGGATTGACAGCGTTATTTGGGCACATGGGTGTTGAATTGGATCCTGTGAAAGAATCGGCAGAAGAACTCGCAGGTTTTGCAAAATATATTGCTTTGCATAAACAGTTACGTCCATTGTTACATAGTGGTGATGTGTTCCGTCTGGATTATCATAGTGAAAATACTCTAATTAACGGGGTCGTATCCAATGATAAAAATCATGCGGTACTTTTAATTAGTCAACTTGATATGCCAGATTATAAGCAAATGGGGAAATTGCGTTTACCATATCTTAATAAGAATAGAAACTATCAGGTGAATGTTATTTCAATTCCTGATTATATTCCTGAAGGTTTTGCTGGACATTTAATGAAAACTTTCCCGCAATGGTTGAGAGAAAACTTTGCGGGTAATCCAGTTACGGTGAAAAGCGAATGGCTTACTTATGTTGGTTTAACAATTCCTGTGTTAGATCCACAAAGTGCGATGTTGATTGAGTTTAAGGCTATTTAGAGCAGTATCGTGAGATTAGATTACTATAAAA
>NZ_CALJRX010000174.1 GCF_937976265.1 uncultured Haemophilus sp. | reverse complement strand
ACGGCCAGAATACGCCATGCATAACGCACCGTGTACGAAAATTTCGAGTTCAATATCTGGCACATGTTGGCGAATTTCAGCGATCTCTTCAATGGATAATTCGCGTGATAAAATCACACGCGTTAACCCCATTTGTTTCCAGAATTTTACGGTTGCCCAGTTTACCGCATTGGCTTGTACCGATAGGTGAATATCAATATCCGGGAAGTTTTCACGCACCAACATGATTAAGCCTGGGTCAGACATAATTAAGGCATCGGGGCCCATGTCGATCACAGGTTGTAAATCTTTGATAAAGGTTTTGAGTTTGGAGTTATGCGGTGCAATGTTCACCACTACATAGAATTTTTTGCCAAGCGCATGGGCTTCATCAATCCCGATTTTTAAATTGGCGTGATTAAATTCATTGTTGCGTACACGTAAACTGTAACGTGGTTGGCCTGCATAAACGGCATCCGCGCCATACGCGAAGGCGTAACGCATGTTTTTGAGGGAGCCCGCAGGGGAGAGTAATTCAGGTTTAAATGGGGTTGTCATAATGTTCTCTTGTCTGATTTCAGGTCAGTAGCTTGCTTTTGGCAAGCCGTATTAAAGGCCTGTATTTTAGGCAGATTTAGGGATTTGTAAAGTAAAAGTGCGGTTGGTTTTTCGATTGTTTTTTAGGCTAGAAATAAAAAAGGCGAACCATTCGTTCGCCTTATCAAGATTGTATTTAATTAAATCGCCCAACCGCCAGCATAGAATGCGACAAGTACAATGGCGATGATAATCGTGCCGATGTTGAGTTTTTTCACATCACCACTCACGATTCGACCGATGACTAATGTCGCAAAGCCAAGCATGATACCGGTTACGATGTTTGCCGTTAACACGATGAATACCGCACAAACTAAGCCGCTCATTGCGCCGACGAAATCATCGAAGTCTAATTTGCTCACATTGCTTAGCATTAATAAGCCCACATACATTAACGCCGGGGCAGTTGCATAACCTGGCACTAAGAATGCGAGTGGTTGGAAGAATAACATTAATAAGAACAATACGCCGACGACGATAGCGGTGATACCGGTTTTACCGCCTGCGGCTGTCCCTGCTGCAGATTCGATATAAACGGCGGCTGGCGCAGTACCGAATAAGCCTGAGAATAAGCTACTTACAGAGTCAGAGGTTAAGGCTTTACCGCCGTTGATGATTTGTCCGTCTTTATCTAATAAGCCTGCTTGTCCTGCAACGGCACGAATCGTACCTGTCGCATCAAATACGGCGGTCATCACTAAAGCAAAGACAATGGGTAAAATGGCAGGTTGTAATGCACCTTGTAAATCTAATTGTAAGAAAAGTGAGTTTTCACCAAAGGTTGGCATTTTGAAGATTTGGCCATTGAATGTGACGTTTGGATCGAAGATTAAACCTACGATAGTAATCGCGATGATGACCCATAAAATCCCGCCTTTCACTTTCATTTTTTCTAAGCCGATAATGAATGCAAGGCCAATTAAAGACATCATCACAGGGAACGAGGTGAAATCACCTAATTTAACCGGTAAACCCGCTTGGTTGCCGACCACTAAGCCTACGCCATTTGCGGCGATTAAAAGTAAGAATAAGCCGATCCCGATTCCTGCACCGTGTGCAATGCTTGACGGTAGATTACGTAAAATCCATGAACGAATACCGGTTGCCGAAATTAAGGTGAACACCAAACCCATGAGGAATACAGCGCCTAATGCCACAGGAATAGAAACATGCTGACCAATCACTAAGCTAAATGCGGTGAAAGCAGTTAATGAAATGGCACAGCCGATCGCCATTGGCGCATTTGCCCAAAAGCCCATTAAAATCGATCCAAGACCCGCGACTAAACAGGTTGCAATAAACACTGATTCAGCCGGAAAGCCAGCATCACCAAGCATTTTAGGCACAACAATCACGGAATACACCATGGCTAAGAAGGTGGTTAAACCCGCGATGATTTCTTGACGAACCGTTGAACCGCGTTTGCTGAGTTCAAAGGTTTTTTCTAAACTTGACATAAAGTCCCCTAGGTTAATAATCAAAAAAAGACGTGCTATTTTATAGCAAATTATTTAAAAGTAAACGTTTGCGCAATCGTTTTTTTGTCAGGCGGGCGGGAAAGTGCGGTCAGTTTTGAGGATGTTTTTCACATATTTTTTTATCGGCTAAAAACTGCTATACTGTGAGAGTTTTTAACGTAATCAAAAAAGGAAAAACAATGGCTGATTTTAATCAAATTTTAACGCCAGGCGATGTAGATGCCGGCATTATCAATGTGGTAAATGAAATTCCAGAAGGTAGCTGCCACAAAATCGAATGGAACCGTAAAGTTGCAGCGTTCCAATTAGACCGTGTTGAGCCAGCGATCTTCGCAAAACCAACTAACTATGGTTTCATTCCGCAAACTTTAGACGAAGATGGCGATGAGTTAGACGTTTTATTATTAACTCGCCAACCACTTGCGACAGGTGTATTCCTTGAAGCAAAAGTAATCGGCGTAATGAAATTCGTTGATGATGGCGAAGTGGACGATAAAATCGTTTGTGTGCCAGCAGATGACCGCGATACCGGCAATGCATACAACAGCCTTGCAGATGTGCCAGCGCAATTAATCAAACAAATTGAATTCCACTTCAATAACTACAAAGCATTGAAAAAACCAGGTTCAACAAAAGTGACTCACTGGGGCGATGTAGAAGAAGCGAAAGAAGTGATTCGTGAATCTATCAAACGTTGGAATGAACGTTAATTTTTCATTTTAATGAATTGAAAAGGCATCAGATTGATGCCTTTTGTTTTTATAGATGAATAAAAGCTCAATTAAAATGAGCTACGCCCCTATAAGCAGCATGTATTTAACCGTACTCGTAATGAGTCTAGAAGAGGAAGTAAGTAATGAAAAGGCTAATGCTAGATATTCTATTTTCTATTTTTATTGGAGCTTCTTTTTCATTATTATCGTTAATAGTTGGTAGGTTGCTTTATAATATTGATAATTCAATATCTATTTTTGAGCTAGAGTTGATTGATTTTGGTATAAAGAACCTCTCATTTTTAATAAAAATGACACTGTTTGTATCAAGTGTTTATTTTATTGTTTTTCTCTTTGTTAGAAAGAATTTCAAGTGACAATATAATGTGTAAAATATCTACTGCAATGCTAAATCTTGCATTCTCATTATTAAGGATTGTTACAATTTAGATGATTATTTAAATACATGACAAATTAAAAGGAGAAAAAATGAGGTATATTATTCTAACGTTCTTGTCTTTTCTTGCTGCCTTTATTTTATTTTTTTTGGCATTGGTTTATATAAATCTAGATGTTGGAGTTGATAATATTCAATATGGCAGACTTTTATATAAGTCTCTTGAAGCATCGATTAAATTACACATAATTATTTTGCCTATGCACTTTTGGCTATCTAGAAAACAAAAGCGTAAAAGTAAAGCAAGATAGTAACTATTTAATAGAAAATAATAAAAACTAGTTATGTCTATGCAATTTAAAGCATCAAAGTATAAAGTGCGGTCAATTTTCAAAGAGTTTTAAAACCTCTCAAAAACTGACCGCACTTTTGCTTTATAGGGTATCGTTAAAACGAGAAACGTAATTCTGCATTCACATTATTGGCTTTGGTATCGTGGTTATAAGCACCTTGATAGCCGACTTTCACGCTAAATGCCGGCGTGAATTGCGCTTGTAATGCCACACCTGTTGTGACAACATTTTTCAATTCTTTACCATAAAGATTTGCGACACCTTGATTATTGATCACCAAGCTGCCTTCAGCGGCTTTATCTTTATGGAAACGATGATAAGCCACATCACCTAATAGATTTAATTGAACGCCACCAATTGCAAATGGAATGGATGGACGTAAACCTACAGAGGTGACGATTAAATCACGATTGTTGTCTTTTAACTGTACTTCGCCTTTTGTCACACCTTTGTTTTTGATGTGCATATAGCTTACGCCTGCATAAGGTT
>NZ_CALJRX010000173.1 GCF_937976265.1 uncultured Haemophilus sp. | reverse complement strand
TCTGTAGCCAGGACGAGGGAATGATTTGGCATTTTGCAAAGACGCCGATACCGCACCACTTAATTCATCGATAGTGGCGCCACGTACTTTTAACGCAATCAGCATGGCAGCGATTTGTTCGTTATTCAGTTCGCCTTGCATAATGGCATTAAAAATGACCGCACTTTCTTCTTTATTAAGTGTTTTTCCGTTGTAAAGTTGTTCTAATAATTGAGCCGTTTGCATAATCTCGTCCCTTATACGTAAATATCGTAATCTAAATCGCGTGCTTCATCGCCAGTCATACCACGGAAGCCCCAACAATGCGCTGGTTGTTCTTTAATCGTAATTTCAACGTTGTGAGATTTAATCCCAATTTTGTATTCCAGTTCGCTGAAGAGCATTTTGATTAAACGTTTTTTCGTACCTTCCATACGACCTTGCATAAGGTTAATTTCAATAACGGTGTAATCATCGTTACGATCGATAGGATAAAGAAAATCTTCTTTATCTAAACATAAAAAACGAATGGCATGCTTGCCACGAGGAATGTCTAAACCCAGGTTTAAACAGTTATAAATTACTTCAGCAATATCTTGACGACGAGGTGCAAGCACTTCTTTTAATCCATATACGGTAATCATTTTTCTTCCTTAATCTCTGTTTAATAACCATTCCACAGATTGTTGTAATAATTTCGAACCTTGCACGGTAAGAATGCTTTCTGGATGGAATTGGAAAGCACAAATTGGCAAGGTTTTATGACGAATTGCCATCACAATACCATTGTAATCGGCATTGACAATAAATTCGTCAGGCAGATTTTTACCCATTAAAGAGTGATAACGCGCCACAGGCATTGGGTTGGCAATATCTTTAAACATGGCTTGGTTATCATGTTGAATGCGCGATACTTTACCATGTAATACTTCGCCTGCATGTACAACCTCTCCACCAAAGGCTTGAATAAGCGCTTGATGGCCTAAGCAAATACCGATAATTGGCACATCATTTTTTAAACGTTCAATAAGTGGGAGTAAGATACCTGCTTCAGCCGGAGTACCTGGTCCCGGTGAGAGCGCAAGAATCGTATCCGGTGTATTTAATGCTTCTTGTACCACTTGTTCTAAATTGGTGTCATTACGATAAATTTTTACGTTATGCCCAAGCACACGGAATTGATCCACTAAGTTATAAGTGAATGAATCAAAATTATCTAAAAAGAGAATATTAGCCATAATTTATCGTCCTTATTTTGCTTGGGTATTGATTTGTTTGATTGCTTTAAGCACTGCAGCTGCTTTATGGCGAGTTTCATCCGCTTCCATTTGAGGATCAGAATCCAACACTTCACCACAACCCGCTTGAATATGGGCAATGCCATTTTGTACAAAAGCAGAACGAATCACGATACAGGTATCAAAACGACCATCAGAGGTGAGATAACCGACCGCACCGCCGTAGCTGTGACGTTTTTGCTGTTCAAATTGATAGATTAACTGCATCGCTTTGATTTTAGGCGCACCAGTTAACGTTCCCATATTCATGCAAGCTTGATAAGCGTGTAAGGCATCAAGTTCAGGACGAAGTTTACCCACTACGCGAGAAACCAAATGCATGATGTGCGAATAGCGATCCACTTGCATTAATTCGGCGACTTTACGTGTACCGCTTTGGCATACGCGAGCAATATCATTACGGGCTAAATCCACCAACATTAAATGTTCAGCTTGTTCTTTATGATCAAGACGTAATTCTAATTCCAAGCGCGCATCCAATTCAGGATCAATATTGCCATGCGCATCAAACCCACGCGGGCGAGAACCTGCAATTGGGTAAATTTCTAATTGGCGATTGTCCGGTGCATATTTCAACGCACTTTCTGGTGATGCACCGAATAAAATGAAATCCTCATCGTTCATGTAGAACATATAAGGGCTTGGATTGTTATGTTTTAATTGTGCATAGCTCGCAAGGGTATTCGGGCAAGCTAATGAAAAACGGCGAGATGGCACGATTTGGAACACATCACCAATATTAATATGATGTTTTAATGCTTTGACAATGCCGATAAATTCAGGATCTTCAAAGTTAGTGCTGACCTCATCACTTGCTGCTTTAATGGAAAGTACGCCATCAATATTTCTTAATTTTTGTGCAATAGAAAGTGCTGTTTTCGCGACTTCTACTTGTTCTTCTTGGCTAAAGCAAAAGCTTTTTAATGTGGCTTGTTGGCTTTGGTGATCGATGGTGATTAAGTTTTCTGCGAGATAGAAACTGTAATCAGGGCAGTTAATGCCATCATCTTTTAATTCAACACCTTGCATTGGAATAAAATTTGCCACCAAATCATAAGCAAATAAACCACCTAAAAAGACAGGTGTGCTGCTATGTTGATAATGGTTAGAAATTACACGAAGTCCATCAAAAATGGTTGCAGCTTGTAATTTGCTGTCTTCATCTAATTGATTATCGAGCGGCGCAAATTGCACAGAAAATTCATTATCAAAATTGACCGCACTTACGGTACCGAGTTGGCTTAATACAGGATGAATTTCGTTTAACACTTGTTTGCCGTTCGCATTGAGTGCTCTAAAGGTCACCTGATTGCCTAAACAAGTAATTTTAACGGCAGCATTAATGAGAATAAGGCTCTGTAAGCTATTTTTACTACCAATTTCGGCAGAGTCGAGGAGAAGAGAATTTGAGTTCTGTTGACATAATGTATTAAAAATTGCGGTGGTGTCGGCATAATAGGGAACCGGTTGAGAGGTCACCGCAATAAAAGGGGTATTTTTCATAATCAATCCTGTATTCTGAACTTTTGCACTATTAAACTAGTACATAATGCATAAGTCAAGAAAATAATCAAAAAATTGGCGTGATTTTACAATATTTTTTTAATTTTTAACCAAAGATATTAAAAATAGAGGACGTTGATTAGAAAAAAGCCATTTCGAGGCATATCTCAAAATGGCTTAATAGAAGAAGTAGATTCAGTGATTAGAGAGAAGCAACGATCTCATCAATTTTATTTCTTGCTGAACGTTGTGCCTTTTCAATCGCTTCTGCGCCTAATCCGATACCTTTTGCATAAGCAAATTGAACATCGGTCATACCAACAAAACCTAAAATGGCTTTTAAGTAATTTGTCACATTATTGTTTTCATCATACATGCCACCAAAACTTGCTAATACAATCGCTTTTTTACCTTGAAGTAAACCTTCAGGGCCATTTGCGGTGTATTGGAAAGTCACACGAGGACGCGCGATAAAATCAAAATAAGATTTAAGTTGTGTTGGGATGCCTAAGTTATACATTGGAGCCCCAATGACGATGATATCTGCTGCTTTTAATTCAGCGACTAATTCATCTGATAGCGCTAAAAGTGCATTTTCTTCTGCTGTTTTAGGTTCGCCACGTACTGCAGTTGCCGCCGTTGCATCAAAATGGGGAAGGGGTTGCGCCGCTAAATCACGTACCACAATGTTGTGGTCTTTTAATTTTTCAATGGTGTAATCGGCTAATTTATTACTTTGAGAGTTATCTGCAAGGATGCTTGATTTTAATACTAATACGTTCATAGAGTTTCCTTTAATTTGTATTTATCAAAAGTGCGGTCATTTTATCGGAAATTTTGAATAGATAAAGTAGTTATAAGGAAAATCATTGTTTACTCATTGGAAAGAATTCAGCGAGATATTAACAAGTGTGGTGGAAAGTGCTAAAATTCTCCGCCGCACTTGGTTTGCTCGATAGTGGGAGTGAATGAAAGTGCGGTTTGTTTTTAATCATTATTTGCATGTTGCCTTTCGTATGGGCGACCACTGTATAAGGAAAAATTATGCCTATTATTACTTTACCGGACGGTTCTAAACGTGAATTTGATCGTCCAGTTTCTGTGTTAGAAGTGGCTCAAGATATTGGAGCCGGTCTTGCCAAAGCAACCATTGCTGGCCGTGTAAACGGTGAACGTCGTGATGCCTGTGACATCATCAATGAAGATGCCAACCTTGAAATTATTACAGCAAAAGATGAAGACGGTTTAGAAATTATTCGTCACTCTTGCGCACACTTGCTTGGTCACGCAATCAAACAATTATTCCCAGATGTCAAAATGGCAATCGGTCCAACGATTGAAAATGGCTTCTATTATGACGTGGATTTAGACCGTTCTTTAACGCAAGAAGACATTGATGCTATCGAAAAACGTATGCTTGAATTGGCGAAAACCAATTATGACGTAATCAAAACTCCGGTAAGCTGGCAAGAAGCAAGAGATACTTTTGAAAAACGCGGCGAGCCATACAAAATGGCTATTTTAGATGAAAACATCGAGCGTACCGCAACGCCTGCGCTTTATCATCACGAAGAATACATTGACATGTGTCGTGGGCCACATGTGCCAAATATGCGTTTCTGCCACAATTTCAAATTAATGAAAGTAGCCGGTGCGTACTGGCGTGGTGATAGCAAAAATAAAATGTTACAACGTATCTACGGTACGGCTTGGGCAGATAAAAAACAATTAGCGGAATACTTAACTCGCTTAGAAGAAGCGGCAAAACGTGACCACCGTAAAATCGGTAAAGCGTTAGATTTATATCATATGCAAGAAGAAGCACCGGGTATGGTGTTCTGGCATAACGATGGTTGGACAATTTTCCGTGAATTGGAAACCTTCGTACGTACTAAATTAAAAGAATACGATTATCAAGAAGTAAAAGGTCCGTTCATGATGGACCGAGTGCTATGGGAAAAAACCGGACACTGGCAAAACTACGGCGATTTGATGTTTACTACACAATCAGAAAACCGTGAATATGCGATTAAACCAATGAACTGCCCGGGACACGTTCAAATCTTTAACCAAGGTTTAAAATCTTACCGTGATTTACCAATCCGTATGGCGGAATTTGGTTCTTGTCACCGTAATGAACCATCGGGTTCTTTACACGGTTTAATGCGTGTACGTGGCTTTACTCAAGATGATGCACACATTTTCTGTACTGAAGACCAAATTGAAAGTGAAGTAACCAGCTGTATTAAAATGGTTTACGACATTTACAGCACCTTCGGTTTCCAAAATATTCAGGTGAAATTATCTACTCGTCCTGAAAAACGTATCGGTGCAGATGATATGTGGGATCGTGCAGAAGCAGGTCTTGCGGCAGCATTAGCGCATAACGGTCTTGAATATGAAATTCAAGAAGGTGAAGGTGCATTCTATGGTCCGAAAATTGAGTTTGCATTACGTGATTGCTTAGATCGTGAATGGCAATGCGGTACTATCCAATTAGACTTCGCATTACCAGGCCGTCTAAATGCATCTTATGTGGCAGAAGACAATGATCGTCGTACACCGGTTATGATTCACCGTGCGATTTTAGGTTCGATTGAACGTTTCATCGGTATTATCACTGAAGAATATGCGGGTTTCTTCCCAGCATGGTTAGCGCCAGTTCAAGCGGTTGTGATGAACATTACCGATAGCCAAGCGGATTACGTACAAAAAGTCGTGAAACAGCTTTCCGATGCAGGATTACGTGTTAAAGCTGACTTACGTAATGAAAAAGTTGGCTTCAAGATCCGCGAACATACCTTACGTCGCGTGCCTTATATGCTCGTTTGCGGTGATAAAGAAATCGCAGAAGGCAAAGTGGCGGTACGTACCCGTAAAGGTGCAGATTTAGGGACTTTCACGATTGAAGAATTTGCTGAAATCTTAAAATCCCAAGTAAGACAACGTGAGTTGAAATTGTTGGGTGAAGAGTAGTTAATTCTTTAAAATCTTAATTAAAAATGACCGCACTTTGATCTGACCCCAAAAAGTTAGACTGTTATTTAAAGGACTGCTTTCGATATTGTATCGGACTCAGTCCTTTTAATTTTATGATGTGCGGTTTTTTATACTCACGGTATAAAAATAAACTCAAGTATCTCTTTCTTCTATATAATAGCCTTATCACAAGGAGGCGAATATGACAGCTCAAATTCAACAATTAACACCAGAATTAACTTTAGAATATATCAATGAAATTCCTGTTTTAATCTTAAATCACTCCGTAGGTTCAGCTCGAATTGCATTACAAGGGGCGCAGTTATTAAATTGGCAGCCTAAAGGGGCAGAGCAGGATATTTTTTGGTTAAGTGAGATTGAACCTTTCACACAAGGTGTGGCAATTCGCGGCGGTGTACCGATTTGTTATCCTTGGTTTGGCGGCGTTAAACAACCTTCACACGGTACAGCGCGTTTACGTTTGTGGCAATTGAGTGATTATGATCTGCAAGCGAATGAAGTGCGGTTAGAATTTTCGCTTTTTTCTGAATATGGTGTGATTGAAGCCAAAATGAAAATGGAATTTACCGATAAATGCACAATGACTTTAACGCATTTAGGGCTGGAGCCTGCTCAAGCGGCATTACACAGTTATTTTAATATCAGTGATATTTCACAAATTGAAGTCCAAAATTTACCAAGTCGTTGTTATGACTCATTACAAGGTAAACATACTGATGTTCCTTCAACACGCAGAATAGAACAAGGCGTCGATTGTATTTATGCATTAGAGGAAGATAAAACATTCTTGGTGGATAAAGCATTTAATCGACGTATTCAAATTACCCATCATCATGCCGATTCAATTGTGCTATGGAATCCTTGGGAGAAAACACCAAGTGCGATGCAACCAGAAGGGTATAGAACAATGGTGTGTATTGAAACTGCAAGATTAGAAAAATTGCTTCAATTTGGAGAGAGTATTTCAGCTGAAATAAGTCCTTTACCCGCTGATATTTAAAGGAATAGAAATCCTTGTTGCATAAACGTGGCAAATACTATAAAATTTTGCCCGTTTTTTGTTTGTTTTTATAGCAAATGATTTAATAAATCTTCTGTTTGAATACAGTAGGTTTTTTCTTAAATAAATAGAAGGAATAACATTATCAAAACCGTAAAAAAAGCTCCGGCAGCTAACCGCCCGAATCGCATTAACGATGAAATTCGAGTAAAAGAAGTTCGTTTGATTGACCAAGATGGTGAACAAGCGGGGATTGTATCAATTCAACAGGCCTTAGATATGGCAGAACAAGCAGCGCTTGATTTAGTTGAGATCAGTCCAAATGCCGAACCACCGGTTTGTCGTATTATGAACTACGGCAAGTTCCTCTATGAGAAGAGCAAAACTGCAAAAGAACAGAAGAAAAAACAAAAAGTCGTACAAGTGAAGGAAATTAAATTCCGTCCAGGTACTGACGAAGGTGACTACCAAGTTAAATTACGTAGCTTAATCCGTTTCTTAGAAGATGGTGATAAAGCGAAAATTACCGTACGTTTCCGTGGTCGTGAAATGGCTCACCAAGATATCGGTTTAGACGTATTAGAACGCGTTAAAAACGATTTGGCTGACATTTCAGTAGTGGAATCTGCACCGGGTAAATTAGAAGGTCGCCAAGCGGTAATGGTGTTAGCACCTAAGAAAAAATAATTTTTTATTTAGATCTAATCTAGATAATCGAATTTTCACTTCGGTGAGAATACAACTGCACATTGGGCAAACTACGCAGCCTAATTGCTTTTGGAGAAGGGCAATTCAATTTGCCATATTGGAATAATTAGTGCCTACAAGTAATCTTCGGATTCGCCTAATTATGTGTTTAACTTAAAATGCGGAGTTTTTTAACAATGCCTAAAATTAAAACAGTACGTGGTGCTGCTAAGCGTTTCAAAAAAACAGCTTCTGGCGGTTTCAAACGTAAACAATCTCACTTACGTCATATTTTGACTAAAAAGACAACTAAACGTAAACGTCATTTACGTCATAAATCAATGGTTGCGAAAGCAGACCAAGTTTTAGTAGTAGCTTGCTTACCATACGCATAAGCCGTTATTTAAGCAAAACGTACGATTAGTTAAATTAGTTAAAAATATTACATAGGAGATTAAATAATGGCTCGTGTAAAACGTGGTGTTATTGCAAGAGCACGCCATAAGAAAGTTCTTAAGGCTGCTAAAGGTTATTATGGTGCACGTTCACGCGTGTATCGCGTTGCTTTCCAAGCGGTGATCAAAGCTGGTCAATACGCATATCGTGACCGTCGTCAACGTAAACGTCAATTCCGTCAATTATGGATTGCACGTATCAACGCTGCGGCTCGTCAAAATGGTTTATCTTACAGCAAATTCATCAACGGCTTGAAAAAAGCGTCTGTTGAAATCGACCGTAAGATCCTTGCTGATATCGCTGTATTCGACAAAGTGGCGTTCGCTGCATTAGTTGAAAAAGCAAAATCTGCACTTTAATTTTTTAAAGTTTAGATTCAAAAATTAGGACGCTGAAAAGCGTCCTTTTTTATTGCCTCTAAAAAAGAAAAAACCGCTACTCAAAACTTGAATAGCGGGGGAGGTCTTAATTTATAAGAAACTTCAAAAAGATAACTGCAATATGCAGTGCACTAGCAATGTATCAGACTGTGTGTTTTTGAAATAGTTCGATATTTTTGAAAAAATTTTTAAAAATATCAAAATTAAACCAAAATGAACGAATTTAGCCCTTTATAAAGGCAATAATTTGCTCTTCAATCCCTTTTTCATCTAATTTAATTTCAGCAAGCGCTTCTTGTTGTGTGCCTTGCGGAATAAAAATATCAGGTAAACCAAGTTGTAAAAGTGCGGTTGTTTTTCCATGAGAATTTAGCACTTCTGAAACAGCAGAACCTGCACCACCTTGAATCGCATTTTCTTCCAATGTCACAATGACGTCATGTGTATTCGCCACTTCTAGAATACGAGCTTCATCAATTGGTTTCACAAAGCGCATATCGACAACTGTCGCATTGAATTTTTCTGCCACAGATAAAGCAGCAGGTAAGAGTGTGCCAAAATTCAGAATTGCGATTTTTTCACCCTCACGAACTATTTTTGAACGACCAATTTCTAATTCAGCAAGTGGGGTTAATTCTACACCGATTGCATTTCCACGAGGATAACGTACCGCAGCCGGTTTACCACATTTATAACCGGTATAAAGCATTTGGCGACATTCATTTTCATCACTTGGTGTCATAATGATCATATTCGGAATGCAGCGCATAAAACTTAAATCAAACGCACCTTGGTGAGTTTGACCATCAGCACCTACGATACCAGCACGATCGATGGCAAAGAGAACAGGTAAGTTTTGAATGGCGACATCATGAATAAGCTGATCATAAGCACGTTGTAAGAAGGTAGAATAAATGGCTACAACAGGTTTATAACCACCAATTGCAAGACCCGCAGCAAAAGTGACAGCATGTTGTTCAGCGATGGCAACATCAAAATATTGTTGTGGGAATCGTTCTGAAAATTCTACCATGCCAGAACCTTCACGCATTGCAGGGGTAATACCGACTAATTTATCGTCTTGTTCCGCCATTTCGCATAACCAATCGCCAAAGATTTTTGAATAGGTTGGTTTGGCATTTGATTTAGGAAGTTGGCCGCTTGTTGGATCAAATTTTGGTACGCCATGGAAACCGATCGGGTCTTTTTCTGCAGGCTCGTAACCTTTTCCTTTTTTAGTTTTGATGTGTAAGAATTGTGGTCCTTTGAGATCGCGCATATTGCTTAAAGTAGCAATTAATTCATCAATATTATGCCCGTCAATAGGTCCAATATAGTTAAAACCGAGCTCTTCAAAAAGCGTACTTTCTGGCGAGAACATCACGCCTTTCATGTGCTCTTCGGTTTTCTTCATAAAGTTTTTAACGGTCGGTACTTTATCTAAGATTTTTTTACTGCCATCACGAACGGTTGAATATAATGAACCAGAGAAAATGCGAGCAAGGTGATTATTCAATGCTCCCACATTTTCAGAAATCGACATTTCATTGTCATTTAAAATGACCAACATATCAGTATGCAAAGAACCCGCATGGTTTAAGGCTTCAAATGCCATACCCGCAGTGATTGCACCGTCACCAATCACACAAACGGTTTTGCGACCTGCATTTTCACGTTCTGCCGCAACGGCAATCCCTAGTCCTGCACTGATTGAAGTAGAAGAGTGACCAACACTTAATACATCAAACTCACTTTCTTCACGCCAAGGGAAGGGGTGAATGCCGCCTTTTTGGCGAATGGTGGACATTTGATCTCGACGACCTGTCAAAATTTTGTGTGGGTAAGCTTGATGGCCCACATCCCAAATTAATTGATCAAAAGGGGTTTTAAAAATGTAGTGTAGTGCAACCGTCAATTCAACGGTACCAAGACCAGATGCCAAATGACCACTGCTTTGACTAACGGATTCCAACAGATAACTCCGTAATTCCTGACAAAGTTGCGGAAGCTGATCTTTGTTCAACAGACGCAAATCTTCCGGCGAATTAATTAAGGATAAAAGAGGATAGTTGTTCATATATTCGTTAGTCCTAAAATGTGAAAAAAGTGACCGCACTTTGAAAAATTAAAACAAGTGCTGTCACCATTAACTTTTACGATTGACAATAAATTCAGCTAATGCACGTAATGCGGTAGTATCAAAAGGTAAATTGTCTAATTCATGTAAGGCGGTTTGATAGAGTTCTTGTGCTTTTTGCTTCGCGCCCTCTAATCCTAACAGCTTTGGATAAGTGCTTTTATCTAAATCTAAATCAGAACCCACCGGTTTGCCGATTTCCGCACTGTCGCCTTCAATATCTAAAATGTCATCTTGTACTTGGAAAGCTAAACCAATAGCTTGTGAATAACGTTCTAGTTGTTGCGCTAATTCTTTGTTTTCAAAGTGAGGCGAACAGATAAAACCTAGTTTTAATGCGGCTGTTAGCAACGCACCCGTTTTATTGCGATGAATAAGTTCTAATTCGGCTAAATTAACTTGTTTATGCTCTGAAATTAAATCTAAACTTTGCCCTAAACACATACCTTGTACGCCAGATGCTTGAGCTAAGACTTTCACTAATTGCAATTTTTGTTCTGCAGAAAGAGAAGGGGCTTGCGTAAGAATTTCAAAGGCAAAAGTTTGTAACGCATCGCCAGCTAAAATGGCCGTCGCTTCATCAAAAGCAATATGACATGTTGGTTGACCACGACGAAGTTCATCGTTGTCCATGGCAGGCAAATCATCATGGATTAAAGAATAAGCGTGAATAGATTCAATCGCTGCTGCGGCATAATCTAAAGCAGGCATTTCTGCGCCCAGCATTTTACCCGTTGCATAGACAAGGAAAGGACGAACGCGTTTACCGCCTAGCAATAAGCCATATTTCATGGCATCACGCAAAGGGGCATTATAAGAGTCAATTTCTTCAAATTGATTGGCTAAAAACTGATTAATGCGATCTTGAACTTGTTTGAGTTCAGTGCCGAATTGATAACTCATGGATTACTCGTCCCCTTGATAATCACTTAATGGGGCGGTTTCGCTTTTTTGTAACAAAATTTGAATACGTTGTTCTGCTTGTTGCAAGCGTTCTTGACCAAGTTGAGCCAATTTAATGCCATTTTCAAATTCTTTCAGCGCATCTTCCAATGGTAATTCACCGCTTTCAAGTTTTGTCACAATTGTTTCTAATTGTGCAAGTGTTGTTTCAAAATCAGGTTCAGCATTTGCTGGTTTACGCGCCATTAAATTATCCTTTTCAGATGAATAAATTGCTCCGTATTGTACTTGATTTTTATAGGGATGTTAAAAACTTATTTCAAAGTGCGGTCAGTTTTTCGTGAGAATTTGAACTTTGTGGGATCTGGAATTTAGCGTACAATACGGCCATTTTTTATTATTCACAGATTATTATGAAATTTATCGTTAAACTTTTTCCTGAAATTATGATTAAAAGCGAAACCGTGCGTAAGCGTTTCGCAAAAATTTTGACCTCAAATATCCGCAATATTTTACAGAAATATGATGAAGAAACAGCGGTTGTTCGTCATTGGGATTACATCGAAGTGCGGTCAAAAAATGAAGCCAATCGTGAAGAGTTGATTGCGCTTTTACAACGCATTCCGGGTATTCATCATTTTTTAGAAGTGGAAGAAAAACCGTTTACCGATTTACATCATATCTTTGAGTTGACCTTAGCAGATGTCGCAGCTCAGCTTGAAAACAAAACCTTTTGCGTGCGTGTAAAACGCAAAGGGAAACATGATTTTAGTTCCATTGAAGCAGAACGTTATATCGGTGGTGGTTTAAATCAGCATATTGAAAGCGCAAAAGTACGCTTAAAAAATCCTGATGTAACCGTTCGTATTGATATTGAAGATGACAAAATGATGCTGGTGAGAGCTCGTCATGTTGGCTTAGGCGGTTATCCAATTGGGACGCAAGAAGATGTACTTTCATTGATTTCGGGTGGATTTGATTCAGGCGTCTCCAGTTATATGCTTATTCGCCGTGGTTCACGTGTGCATTATTGTTTCTTCAATTTAGGTGGCGCGGCACATGAAATTGGCGTGAAACAAATGGCTTATCATATTTGGAGTCGTTACAGCTCATCTCATAAAGTCCGCTTTATTGCCATTCCTTTTGAAGGCGTAGTGGGCGAGATTTTAGAGAAAGTCGATAACGGCCAAATGGGCGTCGTGTTAAAACGAATGATGGTGCGCGCTGCAAGTAAAGTTGCACAACGTTTTGATATTCAAGCTATCGTTACAGGCGAAGCCCTCGGACAAGTTTCGAGCCAAACTTTAACCAATTTACGCTTAATTGATGAAGCATCTGATGCGTTAGTATTACGTCCACTTATTACCCATGATAAAGAACAAATTATCGCGATGGCGAAAGAGATCGGTACGGATGATATTGCTAAATCAATGCCGGAATTCTGTGGGGTGATTTCTAAAAATCCAACGATTAAAGCGGTACGTGAAAAAATTCTTGAAGAAGAAAATCACTTTGATTTTGGCGTGTTGGAAAGTGCGGTTGAAAATGCACAATATTTAGATATTCGCCAAATTGCAGAAGAAACAGAAAAAGAAGTGGTGGAAGTAGATACCATTTCAGTGCTTGGTGAAAACGATATTATTTTAGATATTCGTAGCCCTGAAGAGACCGATGAAAATCCATTTGAATCAGACGAGCATCAAGTAATGCAACTGCCGTTTTACAAATTATCTTCACAATTCGGCTCATTAGATCAAAGTAAAAATTATGTGCTTTATTGTGAACGAGGCGTAATGAGTAAACTGCAAGCGCTTTATTTAAAAGAAAATGGTTTCACGAATGTAAGAGTATTCGGGAAAAAATAAGCAAAAAATGACCGCACTTTAACGTGCGGTTTTTTTATTCGTAATCTAATTCACCCACTAATTCATCGATAGCTTTGGCAAGTAACGTTCGGTCATGACGATAGCTAATATCATCTGCATTCAAGCGTTTAGCTAAGATTTTAACGGAAGAAATGGCAGACAAATCGACCGCACTTTGTTCACGATAAGGGGTTATAGCGCCATCAATAACGGATTTGCCGACGATTTCATTAATTTTCTGAATACGATCTGCTAGTGAAAGCTGAGAGGCGGCACCAATTTCCACCCCTAAATTATCAATAAAAATCACTTTTGCTTTGCTATTACGCAGGGCAGTCGCTAATTCAGGTAATAATAGCGGGGGCATAATGCTCGTCATGAAACTTCCTGGGCCAAGTAAAATGACTTCCGCTTGCTCCAATGCTTGGATGGCTTCTTGTGCGGCTTTAACCATGGGCACTAAGAAAAGTGATTGGGGTAATTCTGTTAAATTATCAATGCTCACTTCACCGACAATACTGGAGCCTGAACCTAAACTCGCGGCAAGATGAACAGGTTCTTCTGACATGGGAATAATGTGAGATTTTACTTTGAGTAATTCACGAATTAAGTTAATGGCTTCAATAGGGCGAATATGCATATCTTCTAAGGCTTTGAGCATTAAATTGCCTAAATTATGCCCAGAAAGTTCACCTTCGCCAGTAAAGCGGTATTCAAATAATGCAGATGCCGTGCTTGGCTCAATGATGATTTGGTTTAAGCAATTACGTAGATCGCCCCATGCAATGCCACCTTGAGCTAGCCGAATACGACCAGTTGAACCGCCGTTATCTGTGGTGGTGACAATACCGGTTAAACGCTCTTTCATAAAACTAAGCGCCGATAATACACGCCCTAATCCATGACCACCACCAATGGCAACAATATGTTTGATTTCGTCTAAATGTTCATGACGGCTGTGACGAGATAAATCAGGCATTTTTCTTCCTTTTTTACCTATAAATAATTAAAAAAATGATGCTATATATTTTTTTATATCTGTTGATTTCT
>NZ_CALJRX010000172.1 GCF_937976265.1 uncultured Haemophilus sp. | reverse complement strand
AAGAAAAAAGAAAGGAATGATTGCCGAAATTAGTTGAAAGTCATTTCAGCTAGTTGGTGGCGTACTTGAAAGGGGCGACACTGTCATAGTTTTTTTGATTAACTATGGAGCGCTACGGTTGTTCTGGTCTTATTCTGTCCTTTGCTTTCCGTTCTCTCCATTAATTGTAGGTATCTCTTAATGGAACTTATCGATTTTTCATCCTCAGTTTGGTCAATCATTCCAGCTTTATTAGCGATTGTCTTGGCCATTGCAACTCGTCGTGTATTGGTGTCTCTCAGTGCAGGGATTATTGTTGGTGCGTTAATGTTAGGTGGCTGGAATATTGGCTCATCTTTCAGTTATCTATCAAGCAACGTGATTTCACTTGTTTATGCTGATGGCGCAATCAACTCTAATATGAACATTGTCTTGTTCTTATTATTGCTTGGTGTTTTAACCGCACTTTTAACCGTATCAGGTAGTAATCGTGCGTTTGCTGAATGGGCACAAAGCCGTATTAAAGGTCGTCGTGGTGCTAAATTATTAGCGGCATCATTAGTTTTTATTACTTTTATTGACGATTATTTCCACAGTCTTGCTGTAGGCGCTATTGCGCGTCCAGTCACCGATCGTTTCAAAGTGTCTCGTGCAAAATTAGCGTACATTCTTGATTCAACTGCTGCGCCAATGTGTGTCATGATGCCAGTATCAAGCTGGGGAGCATATATTATTACTCTCGTGGCTGGTCTATTGGCGACTTACTCTATTACCTCTTATACACCAATGGGGGCATTCATCGCCATGAGTTCAATGAACTACTATGCGATCTTCTCATTATTGATGGTATTCTTTGTCGTTTATTTTTCATTTGATATTGCATCAATGGCTCGTCATGAAAAATTAGCCATGGAGCGCGATTATAAAGAAGAAGTCATTGAAGGTGTGAAAGGTAAAGTTCGCAACTTAATTTTACCGATTTTAGTCTTAATTACCGTCACTGTTTTCATGATGATTCATACGGGTAGTGAAGCCTTAGCGGCAGATGGAAAACCATTTAGCATCTTAGGCGCATTTGAAAATACAACCGTCGGTATTTCGCTTGTGGTTGGGGGGGCAAGTGCGGTTGCCATGTCAACATTATTGATCATTCTTGAGCGTCAAGTTTCTTTACAAGAATATGGAAAAGCATGGATTGCTGGTATTAAGTCCATGTTAGGTGCAATTGCCATTTTATTCTTTGCTTGGACAATTAATAAAGTAGTAGGTGATGTTCAAACAGGTAAATACTTATCTTCTTTAGTGAGTGGTAGCATTCCTGTTCAATTTTTACCTGTTATTTTATTTGTACTTGGTGCGGCAATGGCGTTCTCAACCGGGACAAGTTGGGGAACATTTGGGATTATGTTGCCAATCGCAGCAGCAATGGCAACCAATTCAGCACCGGAGTTATTACTCCCTTGTCTTTCAGCCGTAATGGCTGGCGCGGTATGTGGCGACCACTGTTCACCCGTTTCAGATACAACGATTCTGTCATCAACTGGGGCAAAATGTAACCACATGGATCACGTCACCACACAGTTACCTTATGCAGCAACTGTCGCGACAGCAAGTGCTGTGGGTTATATTGTGCTAGGCTTTACAGTATCAGGTTTAGCGGGATTTGTGACAACAGCAGTTGTTTTAGTCGCTTTAGTGTTTATCGTAAAAAAACGTTAACCAATAAGTGAAATAAGAGAGGGCGTATCATATGATACGCCCTTTTTGTATCGGTTATAAAAATTATAGTAATGGACTAAAGAAGAAAAATAATCGCTCGATGATTCGATGATAGAAAGGGCGATTGATCCATTCTTGCATATTAAGCGCGGAAGAATTCGCTAAATAATTTTCGTGAAGCATTGCTACTTCATTGGCAAAATTACGATCTTCTACAGCAATAGTGATTTCAAAATTAAGCAAGAAGCTACGCAAATCCATATTTACTGTACCAATAAGTGCAAGTTTATTATCGATTAACACACTTTTAGTGTGTAGAAGTCCTGCTTCAAAATGATAAATTTTGACACCGGCCTCGAGTAAATCATCAAAGAACGTCCGACTCGCCCAATAAACCATCAAGGAATCATTTTTTTTAGGTAAAATAAGCGTGATATCAACGCCACTGAATGCAGCAATACGTAGTGCCTCAGCGATATTGTGACTTGGTACAAAATAAGGTGTGGTGATCACAATGTTTTCTCTTGCCGCATAAATTGCTGTTGCAAGAGATTGTGCAATTAAATCATCCGGGAAAGCTGGACCACTCGCAATCACTTGTACGGAGTGGGTATCATTGTCATCAATTTCCACAATCGGACAATTGGGTAATAAAAGCGGCAATTCTTCCATGGTTTCAATTTCCCAATCCCAGGCATGTAAGCTGTTTAAAATAGGCGAAACAGGGCCGTTAATTCGCACCATTATATCTACCCAATTACCCACATTACTTTCTTGTTTGAAGAAATTGGGGTCCACCATATTCATACTGCCTGTGTAAGCAATTTGGTTATCAATCACGATAATTTTACGGTGTTGGCGTAAATCAATTCGGTTGAAGAACATTCGGAATAAGTTTACGTGTAGTGCTTCTGTAATCTCAATCCCTTTCGCTCGCATTTCTTTACAAATAGAGCTTTTCAAAAAAGCATGACTGCCAACGGAATCGAGTAAAAGACAAACTCTTACCCCACGTTGTACAGCTTCTTCTAAAGCTTGTTTAACCTCATTAATTAATCCATCATTACTCCAAATATAAAAGACCATATTAATGGAGTGGCGAGCTTGTTGAATATCACTGATGATACTTCGAATAATGCTTTCCGGTGTATCGAGAAGATGTAATTCATTGCCTCGAATATTCGGAATACCTAATCGTTGGTGGACTAATTTAAATAAAGTACGATAACGAGGATCTTTGGAATGTGTAACCAGATCTTTTTGTTCTGAAAGTTGCTGAAACCATTGCGTATATTTAGGTTTTAACAACTGAAATGCTTTGGCACGGCGAGTACCGAGTTTAATCTCTCCAAAAAGCAAATAGGCAATGACGCCAATCAGTGGCAGAAGATAGATAACCAACAGCCATGATAATGTGACGGAGACCGCTTGTTTTTTGACGAGCAAACGCAATGTGACAGAAATAACCGCCATCCAAATTAACACGGGAATAATATAAACCAGTATAATATGTTCAAAATTCATTAATTTTTGACCGCACTTATGAAACTAGACATTATTTATCATACGGATGATTTTATCATTATTTATAAGCCTTGTGGGATAAATGTGCATAAAGATCAAAGTGAAATTGGTTTAACCACTTTAGTTGCTAAGCAGCTTGGTGTGTCACAAGTTTGGCTTGTGCATCGGTTAGATAAAGTGACATCAGGTTTACTCATTTTGGCATTGAATGCCGAAAGTGCGGCTGAATTTTTCCGACTTTTTTCTGAACATCATATCCAAAAGACTTATTTTGCTCTCAGTACTCAAAAACCGAAAAAGAAACAAGGATTGATTATCGGCGATATGCAAAAGGTTCGTAATGGGGCTTGGAAGCTTTGCCAATCGAAAGAAAATCCCGCAATTACGCGTTTTGAAAGTGTAAGTTGTGAGCCTAACTTACGATTATTTATCTTAAAACCACAAACCGGTAAAACCCATCAATTGCGTGTGGCGATGAAAAGCTTAGGTAGCCCCATTTTAGGCGATGTGCTTTATGGTAAAAACACTGAAAATATTGACCGCACTTATTTGCACGCTGCAAGATTGCAATTTGAATTTAAAGGTCAGGCATTTGATGTGTTTACTCTTCCTAAAGAAGGTGAGTGGTGGCATCGTGAAGGTGTTATGTCTCAGATTCAAAAAGTAGGCTCAGCAAATGCTGAGCCAAAGATATAAACGTGATTGATTATTTCGCTAATCCGATACCCGTATAGCCACGTTCACGCATGGTGGCTTCTTTTGATTTACGAATTAAGGTTTCAATTGTCATGCCTTGTACGAGAATTGAAAATGCCACAACCGCATACGTCATACCTAAAATAAGATCGCGAACATCCATTTCTAATCCTTCAATATAAAATTGACCACTTGGAATAGAAAGCGCCATAGCGAGCGCTAATCCGCCTCGTAATGCGCCCCAAGTGAGCACTTTCATCGTGTAAGGGTTGTATTTACGGTAGCGTTTCATGACTTGGAATGGCAACCAAACACTGGCATAGCGACAGATTAAGCAAATCGGAATAGCAAGGAAAATTAAGATTAACCCTTGCCAGGAGACATGAATCAATAAAATCGCCAACCCGATCAAGATGAAGAGTAAGGAGTTGAGGAAGTGATCAATCATTTCCCAAAAGTGATCTAAATAGCGTTGGCTTTGTCGAGAAAAACCGGTATATCTTGTCCAGTTCCCGATTAAAATCCCTGCGACAACCATGGCTAATGCACCAGAGACGTGTAAGAGATTAGCCAGCATAAAGCCCGCAGTAGGTACGATTAAGGTTAAGAGAATTTCTAACGAACCATCATCAGTGGCTGAAATCAGATAATGGGCGAATAGGCCTAAAACCAATCCAAATGCAATCCCACCTAAGGCTTCTTTAAAAAATAAATGGAGAATACCGCTTGCTGTCGGTTCATGACCGCCAAATGCGACAGCAAAAACGGTGGTGAAAATCACCAAGCCAATCCCATCATTAAAAAGTGATTCGCCTTCCACCTGCATGGATAAGCGTTTTGGGGCTTTTAAGTTTTTGATAATGGCAAGTACGGCAATAGGGTCATCAGGCGATATGAGTGCACCAAATAAGATGCAGTAAATTAAATCAATATGCCAGCCGAAAAGTAAGGCAACGCCATAAAGTAGAAAACCAATAAAAAAGGTTGAGGCGAGCGTTGAGAAAAGAGCGAAAGTGGCAATTTCCCATTTTTGATTGTTCAAAACAGGAAGTTTAATGCCTAAGGCGCCGGCAAAGAGTAAAAAGCCTAAAATCCCATTTAATAAGAAATCTTTAAAATCAATGCGTTCAATAACACGTGTTGCAATATCATCTAAATTAAACCAGTTGAAATAACCTAGCAAAACTAGAAACAATGAGCCCGCCATGGAAGTGGCTGTGATAGCGATCGTATATTGGATCTTATCATTCAGTTTACGAGTGATAAAACTGATTAAAATAGCTATTGTGGTGAGAAAACACAAGTAAGTATAAATATTCATAAAATGATCCGAGTGAAGTAATAAAAACGCCGCCAGTATAAGCAACTTAGTTTTATTTATAAAGTGCGTTTTTAAGAAAAATTTTAATGAGAAAGAAGGATCAAATTCATTTGATTAAAACTGAAGCGTAATCACATTAATAGGCGTAACTTCTTCCGTTATAAGAGGAAAAGTGCGGTTAAGATTTCAATTATTTTGTATAATAGCCACAATTTTTCACATTAGGAACAAAAATGAAATTTATCTCTTTTAATATTAATGGTTTACGTGCTCGCCCTCATCAACTTGAAGCAATTATTGAAAAATACCAACCGGATGTGATTGGTTTACAAGAAATTAAAGTGGCAGATGAAGATTTTCCTTATGAAATTACCGACAATCTAGGCTATCACGTTTTTCATCATGGGCAAAAAGGGCACTATGGTGTAGCACTGTTAACCAAACAAGAACCCAAAGCGGTGCGTCGTGGTTTTCCAACAGATAATGACGATGCGCAAAAACGTATTATTATGGCGGATTTAGAAACGCCATTTGGTTTGTTAACGGTAATTAATGGCTATTTTCCACAAGGCGAAAGTCGTGCTCATGAAACCAAGTTTCCGGCGAAAGAAAAGTTTTATGCGGATCTTCAACGCTATTTAGAACAAGATCACGATAAAGCTAATCCGGTTTTAATTATGGGGGATATGAATATTAGTCCAAGCGATTTAGATATCGGCATTGGCGATGAAAACCGAAAACGTTGGTTGCGTACTGGCAAATGCTCATTCTTACCGGAAGAGCGTGAATGGTATCAACGCTTATACGATTATGGCTTGGAAGATACGTTCCGTAAATTAAACCCAACAGTCAATGACAAGTTCTCGTGGTTTGATTATCGCTCAAAAGGTTTCGATGACAACCGTGGGTTACGTATCGATCATATTTTAGTGAATCGTCAATTAGCAGAGCGTTGCGTTGATGTTGGCATTGCATTAGATATTCGTGCAATGGAAAAACCGTCCGATCACGCACCAATTTGGGCAGAATTTAAATAGGAAAGCAACATGGATATGGCAAATTGGCAGAATTATCGTTCCCAAGTGAATGGCATGCCTGCCGTGTTTACCGCAAATATTGAAGATTTAGATGTTTATCATGGTAAACATCTTAGTAAAGTTGTGCAATTTACCGTGCCTTATCAGGGAGATGAGGACGGTTTGCCGAATGAAGACGAATATGAAAAATTGATTAATCGTCTTTTTAAAATCCTTGCACAATTGACCGCACTTCCGAACGTTTTTTTTGCAGGGCACTTTATTTGCAACCATCAGGCAAAAATGCATTTTTATTGTGAACACGATGCTTTGCTTAAAGAAACCCTTCAACAGCTTGATTTTGTTTCTGAGATTAATGTTCAGGATGATCCCAATTGGGACACTTATTTCGATTTCTTATTGGCTTCACCATTGGAAATGAAATTAAATGCGACAGAAGAGATTTTGAGTATGCTGAATAGCAAGGGGCGTAATTTAAGTGATACTTATTTGATTGAGCACACTTTTCATTTTGATGAAGAAGAAAAAATGTTCCCCTTTATGGATGAACTAACACTTGGAAAAGTGTCTTTCAATACGTTGAAATATTCTAGCCAAGCCATTCAAACAGAAGAAGATGAAACGCCTTATTTTATGGTGAAATTGGAGCAAGAGCTTTCATTAGACAGCAATGAGATCTTCGAGTGGGTAGAGCGCTTTGAAAAATTAGCCATGGAGTTTTCTGGCGACTATATTGGCTGGGAATGCGATAATTTAATGGATGACCGGTCATCATTAAATTAGTCTGATAATTCATCAAATCAGTATAGATTAGATAAAAATAAAGCCCATCAACACGATGGGCTTAAATTCTTTTGGCTACAAATTTAGGATTCGTAAAAGGAGACAAACGAAAGCTAAACCAAAAGAGAAATTTGGCTCCTCCTGCGGGACTCGAACCTGCGACATATGGATTAACAGTCCACCGTTCTACCGACTGAACTAAGGAGGAATAAATTTGGTATCACAAAGAATAGGCGCGCATTTTAATGATCGGACCACTCCTTGTCAATACCAAAAATGAAAAAAATCATAAAAAATTTTGCACTTTTTTCTATCCACAAAGCCTGTGGATAACTTTGTGGATTGTTTTTGTTTAAAATGGTCAACCACTGGTGCAGACTGGCTTTCCCTTAAATTGTTCATCTATTAGCCATAAGTGAATATTCTTTTAAATATCAATATGTTGCATAAAGTCCAGCAAAAAAAATAAAATATTTTTCAATTTTGAAGCGTTTAAGACTTGACACACCTAAGTATGTGTAAAACTTGGATTTTTATCGCTCAATTTGGAGTAATAATTGTGCTAAAATAGCCGCATTTCTAAAATAGCTAAAAAATTGACCGCACTTATGGCAGAGAAAATTAACACTAAGCCTTTTATCCTTCATTCCGATTTTAAACCTTCTGGCGATCAGCCCCAAGCAATCGAAAAATTAGTCGAAAATTTAGAGGATGGTTTGGCCCATCAAACCCTTCTCGGGGTAACGGGGTCAGGTAAAACCTTTACCATTGCAAATGTCATAGCGACATTAAATCGCCCGGCGATGTTACTTGCCCCAAATAAAACCCTCGCTGCTCAGCTTTATGCGGAAATGAAAGCGTTTTTTCCAGAAAATGCAGTGGAATATTTCGTTTCATACTATGATTATTATCAGCCGGAAGCTTATGTACCGAGTAGTGATACCTTTATTGAGAAAGATGCTTCAATTAATGATCAAATTGAACAGATGCGTCTTTCTGCGACGAAGTCGTTCTTAGAACGTCGAGATACTATTGTCGTGGCGTCCGTATCAGCGATTTATGGTTTGGGTGATCCAGATAGCTATTTGCAGATGATGTTGCACTTACAGCAAGGTGCCATTATCGATCAGCGTCAGATTTTAGCGAAGTTAGCAGAATTACAATATACCAGAAACGATCAAGCCTTTCAGCGTGGTACATTCCGTGTGCGCGGCGAAGTGATTGATATTTTCCCTGCGGAATCTGACGATCGTGCGGTACGAATTGAATTATTTGATGATGAAATTGAACGCTTAAGTTTATTTGATCCTTTAACAGGCACAAGTTTTGGTGCTGTTCCGCGTTTTACGGTATATCCGAAAACCCACTATGTCACACCAAGAGAGCGTATTTTAGATGCTATTGAAAAAATCAAAGCGGAGCTTGTGCAACGCCGTGAATATTTCATCAAAGAACATAAGCTGTTGGAAGAGCAGCGTATTACCCAACGCACGCAATTTGACATTGAGATGATGAATGAGCTCGGCTATTGCTCAGGAATCGAAAACTATTCACGCTATCTTTCTGGCAGAAATGAAGGCGAACCGCCTCCGACATTATTTGATTATATGCCGTCTGATGCGATTTTGATTATTGATGAATCACACGTGACCGTACCGCAAATTGGCGGGATGTATCGAGGTGACCGTTCACGTAAAGAAACCTTAGTGGAATATGGTTTTCGCTTGCCTTCTGCATTGGATAACCGTCCATTACGCTTTGAAGAGTTTGAGCGTTTAGCGCCCCAGACGATTTACGTTTCTGCGACACCTGGTCCTTATGAATTGGAAAAATCTGGAACTGAAATAGTCGATCAGGTTGTGCGTCCAACAGGCTTACTTGATCCGCAAATTGAAATTCGTCCAGTATCCATTCAAGTGGATGATTTGCTTTCTGAAGCGCGTCAAAGAGCGGATAAAAATGAGCGTGTTTTAGTGACGACGCTAACGAAGAAAATGGCGGAAGATTTAACGGATTACTTAGACGAACACGGCATTCGAGTACGTTATCTGCACTCAGATATTGATACCGTTGAGCGTGTAGAGATTATTCGTGATTTACGTTTAGGGGAATTCGATGTATTGGTTGGCATCAACTTGTTACGTGAGGGCTTGGATATTCCAGAAGTCTCTCTTGTCGCGATTTTAGATGCGGATAAAGAAGGTTTCTTACGTTCTGAGCGCTCCTTAATCCAAACTATCGGTCGTGCCGCTCGAAACTTAAATGGTAAAGCGATTTTGTATGCTGATAGCATGACTAAATCTATGGAAAAAGCCATTACCGAAACGAATCGCCGTCGTGAAAAACAAATGAAATACAATGAAGAGCACGGCATTGTTCCACAGGCATTGAATAAGAAAGTCGGCGAATTATTAGATATTGGTCAAGGAGCAAATCAAAAAGCCAAATCGAAACAGCGTGGAAAAACAGCGGCTGAACCGACCGCACTTTACAATGCACCAAAATCAGCCAAAGAAGTCCAACAACAAATTAAGAAATTGGAACAACAAATGTATAAATTTGCTCAAGATCTTGAGTTTGAAAAAGCCGCCGCAGTACGCGATCAGCTTCATCAATTGAGAGAGCAGTTTATGATATCGGAATAAAGAAAAAGAGCGGTCAAATTGACCGCTCTTTCATTTTATTGCACTAATAAATAGAAGTTGTTTTTGCCACGTAAGATATTGAGCGCAACAGCTGATGGTTTTTCATCTAATACTTTGCGTAAGTCTTGCGTGCTTTCAATTGGCTGGCGGTTGATGCCGATGATAATATCACCCGATTTTAAACCGCGTTGTTCTGCCATTGAATTTGGTTGAACTTTACTAATTTCCACGCCTTTAACACCTTTGGCATCATAGTTGTTTAAGGTTGCACCGTCTAATGCAGGAAGTTCAGTTTTGCTCGCAGTTTGAGTACCATCGTCTGCTTGTAAGGTCACTTTTACGTTTTCAGATTTACCATCACGTAAATAAGTAAGTTCAATTTCTTTGCCCGCACCAGAGGTCGCGATTTTTGCACGCATTTCAGCGAAACTTGAGATTTTTTGACCATTCATTGCAGTAATTACATCACCTGCTTTCAAGCCTGCTTTTTCTGCTGCTGAATTTGGAATAACTTCACTCACAAATGCACCTTGTTGTGCACTAACATTAAAGGCTTTCGCTAAATCGGCATTTAATTCACTGCCCTTAATACCGAGTAAACCACGGCGTACTTCACCAAATTCTAAGATTTGTTGAACAAGGTTATTGGCTTGGTTACTTGGAATCGCAAAGGCAATCCCGGCGTTACCACCACTTGGAGAAATAATCGCGGTATTAATACCAATTAATTCACCTTGTAAGTTCAATAATGCACCGCCAGAGTTACCACGGTTTACCGCAGCATCAGTTTGAATATAGTTTTCATACGCACCACTATCAGAACCAGTAGAGCGGCCTAGCGCTGAAACGATACCGGAGGTTACAGTTTGACCTAAACCGAATGGATTACCGATAGCAACGGTAAAATCACCGACACGTAATTTATCAGAGTCGGCCATTTTGATTGCAGTGAGGTTAGTTGGTTTTTCGATTTGTACTAAAGCGATATCAGATTGTTCGTCTTTTCCAACAAGTTTTGCTTTGAATTCACGCCCATCTTGTAGTTTTACGGTAATTTTATCCGCGTCACCTACGACGTGATTATTGGTTAAAACATAGCCTTTATCTGCATTGATGATCACACCTGAACCTAAACCACGGAAGTTGCGTGGTGCGCCACGATCTCCGCCGAATTGTTCGCCAAATTGATCACCAAAGAAAAATTTAAATTCTTCTGGAATATCATCAGGTAATGCTGAACGGCTGTTTGCTTTTGCTTTGCCTTCAACAGAAAGCGTTACGACTGCGGCTTGCGCTTTTTCTAACATTGGCGCAAGGCTGCCTTGTTCGACAATTTCATTTGGAATGGCCGCTTGAGTGGATAAAGAGGTGCCAAGCACACTTAAACCTAATGCGATACCGGTTAATACAAAATTTCTTTTTTTCATAGAGTTCTCCAAGTAAAAATAAATGACTGAATAAGTGTTCAATCAGACAAATAAATGAGGGGGATGTTCCATAAAAACAAGGGCATTGAAAAAATATTTTTAAAAAGTGCGGTAAGAATTGAAATTGTTTTTTTTGCCCGCATTTATCTAAACCTATTTGTCAATTTGAAAGATAAAAGATCATTCTGTTTAAATAGTGCTGGTACAACCTATTTTTACGTCAAAAACCTTGCCAGCTAAGGCTGAAATATAGTTTAATAACGCCCTGTTTTACTGCTTAGGCAGTATAAATTTTACGCAATCACATAATAATTGTGTATGAATTTAAATGAACTAGTTTACTAGTACAAAAAATAGGTGTAGAGTAACGCCATTAGATTTAAGCACAACATTTAAGATTTAGAGAGTGACATATGGCGACGAAGAAAGAAGAAATCGAAGTAAAAGTTGCAAATGATGATACCCGAATTGAAAAAGTCGATCAGGTATTACCTCCAATTGCCTTATTAGAAAAATTTCCTGCAAGTCAAGAAGCGGCTGATTTAGTTCATGAAACCCGCTTGCACGCACACAATATTATTCATGGAAAAGATGACCGTTTACTTGTGGTAATTGGTCCTTGTTCGATTCATGATCCTAAAGCGGCATTAGATTACGCTAAACGTTTAAAAGTATTACGTGATGAATATAAAGATACACTTGAAGTGGTGATGCGTGTTTACTTTGAAAAACCGCGTACCACAGTAGGTTGGAAAGGCTTAATTAACGATCCTTATTTAAATGATACCTATCGTTTAAATGATGGTTTACGTATTGCACGTAAATTATTATCTGACATCAATAATTTAGGCGTCCCGTCAGCAGGTGAGTTCTTAGATATGATCACACCACAATATGTGGCTGATTTCATGAGCTGGGGCGCAATTGGTGCAAGAACAACTGAATCTCAAGTACACCGGGAATTAGCGTCAGGCTTATCTTGTGCGGTAGGCTTTAAAAATGGCACAAATGGTGGCGTGAAAGTCGCCTTAGATGCAATGGGCGCGGCAGAAGCTTCCCATTACTTCTTATCTGTGACAAAATTTGGTCATTCTGCCATTGTTTCAACAAAAGGAAATGAAGACTGCCACATCATTTTACGTGGTGGGGATAAAGGTCCTAACTATAAAGCTGAAGATGTTGCAAAAGTTTGTGCAGAGATCGAAAAATCAGGTCGTATTCCACATGTAATGATTGATTTCAGTCATGCAAATAGTAGCAAACAATTTAAAAAACAAATGGAAGTTTGTGAAGATGTTTGCCAGCAAATTGCCGGTGGTTCAAAGCAGATCTTTGGTGTCATGGTTGAAAGTCATATCGTTGAAGGTCGCCAAGATTTAGTGGACGGCAAAGCGCATACTTACGGACAAAGTATTACTGACGCTTGTATTGGTTGGGAAGATACAGAAATCGTGTTAAAACAATTATCTGATGCTGTAGCGGCTCGCCGTCAGCTAAATGGCTAATAAGTTTTATTTTTCAGATGAGTAAAAGTGCGGTTAATTTTGACCGCACTTTTTTTATGCGCTTTGAAAAAAGGGGATAAAAGGGGTATGCTAGCTTTAATGGAATAAGAAAGGAGAAGTATGATGCAGGATATGATAAATGGCTTATTAATTGTCTTAATACCGATGGTGTTAGGTTATTTATTAAAGGTCAATAATAAATCCTATATCGCAAAAATAAATCATATCGTGATGTTTTTGCTTTACATTATTCTTTTCTTAATGGGCTATTTGCTTGGTCAGTTAGATGATTTGGAGCATAAACTGCCGATTATTGGCACAACTGCGGTGACACTATCGGCGATCATTTTGGGTTCAAATATGATTGGTTTGATGCTTTATGACCACTTTAACCCGGCTGAGCCACTTAAATCACAAGGCAAAATTGACTCTCGCTGGCACTCCTTAATTGATTCTCTCAAACTTTCCGGCACAGTGGTAATCGGTACCCTTTGTGGTTTCTTATTCAAATCCTATTTAATGTTGCCTACCGGAATTAATCTGTATGTATTGATCGTACTGATTTTCTTTGTAGGGATTCAACTAAGAAATAACGGCATTTCCTTAAAAGAGGCCCTTTTCAATAAACGAGGTTTCCAAACGGGGATGGTGTTTACGTTTACCTCGTTACTAGGTGGTGTGATTGCAGCTTTCGTTTTAGCGATGCCAATTACCCAAGGACTGGCGTTTGCCTCTGGAATGGGGTGGTATTCATTATCCAGTGTGGTATTGACCAATGCATGGGGACCTGTGCAGGGCAGTATTGCCTTTTTTAATGATTTATCCCGTGAAATTGTGAGCTTATTTGTGATCCCATTATTTATGCGTCATTTTCGTTCGACTGCAATTGGAATTACGGGGGCAACTGCAATAGATTGTACCTTGCCAATTATTCAAAAAGCGGGGGGCATTGAAGTCACGCCAATTGCGATTTCCTTTGGCTTTGTGACGAATATTTTACCGCCATTGTTGCTCGTTTTCTTTTCCAGTATTCCGCTATAAAAAGATAAAAAAGAAATATATACTGAGCTTGTTAAGATAAAAGAATTTGCAAAAAAAGTAGGGGTCAAAGATATTGCATTAGAACTTCCAGTAAATTATGTTTTAGAAAATAGTATAAGAGATTTAAAAAAACATGGAGTCAAAGAAATTATATTAGCTACAGTGTCATTAGAAGATGAAATATTAGAAAATAATGGATTGAGTTATAGTTATAAGGAGATAACAAAAGCAGTATTCAAAATAGCGTTATCTTTTATGAAAATGAGTTTGAGTATGATTATAGGGCTTAGCAATGATGAAAAAGAAGAATTAAGGGCAGTAGAAAAAGCTAAAGAATTGAAACCAAAGAGTTTAGTTATAATGCAAAATGTAGTTTTAAAAGGAACTGAAAATGCTAAGAAATTTGTAAGAGGAAATTTAAAAATGTTATCTGTTGAAGAAAATAAGAATATGCTTGAAAAAATTGTGACAATGGCGTTAGAAAAAAAGATAACAGATATATTATTTGTAAGAAGTATTCAAGAAAATATGATAAAAGTTCAAATTCTTTATAGCTTAAATCTATCGGTTTATCATCTATACTTACCTGATGTG
>NZ_CALJRX010000171.1 GCF_937976265.1 uncultured Haemophilus sp. | reverse complement strand
GCGATGAAGAATTAGCAAAACGCCGTACCGAGCAAGATGCCAAAGGCTGGCAACCCGCTCACCGTGAACGTGAAGTATCCTTTGCATTAAAAGTATTTGGTCACTTCGCGACATCTGCGGATAAAGGTGCGGTACGTGATAAAAGTCTATTAAAATAATCTCTAATCATTCCTCCTCTCATTAAAGAGAGGAGGATAAAAATAAAGAAAAAATTAACCGCACTTCATCATAACAAATTAAGTATCATGAAAAATCTACTCACCAAACCTCAACCCTCTCAATCGGATTACATTAACGCGATTGTCAAACTTGGCTCCAGAGTATATGAAGCCGCTACTGTAACCCCGCTACAAAAAATGGGGAAATTATCCGAGCGCCTACATAATAATATTTGGATTAAACGTGAAGACCGCCAGCCAGTAAATAGCTTTAAGTTGCGTGGTGCTTATGCAATGATTTCTAGTCTTTCTGATGAACAAAAACAGGCAGGTGTTATTGCTGCTTCTGCGGGTAATCATGCGCAGGGCGTTGCTTTATCCGCTAAACAACTTGGGCTAAAAGCCTTGATCGTTATGCCACAAAACACACCAAGCATTAAAGTGGATGCAGTCCGTGGTTTTGGTGGCGAAGTGTTGCTACACGGAGCTAATTTTGATGAAGCGAAAGCTAAAGCGATTGAGCTTTCAAAATCTAAACATATGACATTTATTCCGCCGTTTGATCATCCATTGGTGATCGCGGGTCAAGGGACATTGGCAATGGAAATGCTGCAACAAGTGGCTGATTTAGATTATGTCTTTGTGCAAGTTGGAGGCGGTGGTCTCGCTGCTGGCGTAGCCATTTTACTCAAACAATTTATGCCGGAAATTAAAGTGATCGGTGTCGAGTCCAAAGATTCAGCCTGTTTGAATGCCGCTTTAGAAAAAGGTGAACCTACAGATTTAGCACATGTTGGCTTGTTCGCTGATGGTGTAGCGGTAAAACGTATTGGTGACGAAACATTCCGTTTATGTCAAAAATATTTGGATGGTATGGTGCTGGTGGATAGTGATGAAGTTTGTGCCGCAATGAAAGATTTATTCGAAAACGTACGTGCTGTTGCAGAACCATCTGGCGCCTTAGGATTAGCCGGTTTGAAGAAATACGTAAAACAAAACAATCTGGAAGGCAAAAATATGGCGGCGATTTTATCCGGTGCCAACCTTAACTTCCATACATTGCGTTATGTTTCAGAACGTTGCGAAATTGGTGAAAATCGTGAAGCTTTATTGGCTGTAACGATGCCGGAACAACCGGGTAGTTTCTTAAAATTTGCCCATGTCATCGGTAATCGTGCAGTAACAGAATTTAGTTATCGTTATGCAGATAATCAAAAGGCCTGTATTTTTGTTGGTGTGCGCACGGCTAATGAAGCTGAAAAAGCGGAAATTATCACTGATTTAACAAAAAATGGCTTTGATGTAGAAGATATGTCTGATGATGATATCGCCAAAACTCACGTGCGTTATTTAATGGGTGGACGCGTTTCAAACCATAATGAACGACTTTATAGCTTTGAATTTCCAGAACAAAAAGGTGCTTTACTTAAATTCTTAGAGATTTTGGGTAAACGTTGGAATATTTCATTATTCCATTACCGTGCACATGGAGCCGATTATGGTAATATTCTTGCGGCTTTCCAATTAGGAGAAAAAGATAACGCAGAATTTGAACAAGCTTTATCAGAACTCGGTTATGTTTATGAAGATGTAAGTGAGAGTAAAGCGTATCGATATTTCTTACGATAGAAAAACAAAAAGAGCGGTCAAATAACCGCTCTTTTTTATTATCATAAACTTATCGTTTTGATTTAACGAGTTTTTCAGTAAGTTCGTAAGCACGAAGTTTCGCTAATTCTTTAGAAAGTTTCGCTACAAGTAAATCATGATCTACATCAACAGCATGATTCACAATATTTTCTTCCGCTTTGCGTTTTGCTTCAAGAATACGATCTGCATCTAACTCGCTACCGCGAATTGCAACATCGGCAAGTACCGTTACTACTTTAGGTTGAACTTCTAAGAAGCCGCCTGAAACATAGATAACTTCTTCTTTGCCATCTTCAAGGGTGAATTTAACAATCCCCGGCTTAATCGCCGTCATTAAAGGGGTGTGGTTTGGTAAAATACCAAGTTCACCTTCCACACCTGTTGCTTGGATTTGCTTCACAGCACCTTCAAAGATTTTTCGCTCTGCGCTGACTATTATTAGGTTAAATGTCGCCATTTTTGTTCTCCTTCAAATGACTTGAAGTGATTACATATTTT
>NZ_CALJRX010000170.1 GCF_937976265.1 uncultured Haemophilus sp. | reverse complement strand
GGCTTAAGTGTGATCTGTAAACGTGAAGATCCGCGCGATGCTTTCGTCTCCAATACATACCGTTCATTAGATGAATTGCCACAAGGTGCCATTGTTGGAACATCAAGCTTACGTCGTCAATGCCAATTAAAACAATTACGCCCGGATCTTGATATCCGCTCTTTACGTGGCAATGTGGGAACCCGATTAAGTAAATTAGACAATGGCGAATACGATGCCATTATTTTAGCCTCAGCAGGCTTAATTCGTTTAGGGCTAGCGGAACGTATTGCCTCATTTATTGAAGTAGAACAGTCTTTACCGGCTGCCGGCCAAGGCGCGGTAGGCATTGAGTGCCGTGTTGATGATGAAGAAGTGAAAGCATTACTTGCCCCACTTTCCGATGCTACTACAACAACTTGTGTTTTGGCTGAGCGTGCAATGAATACCCGCTTACAAGGCGGCTGCCAAGTGCCAATCGGTGGCTATGCCATTGAGCAAAATGGCGAAATTTTCTTGCGTGCACTCGTCGGAGAAACTGATGGCTCTGCGATTATTCGCGCGGAAGGCAAAAGTGCGGTTGAAAATGCGGAAGAACTAGGCGTGACCATTGCTGAACAACTTCTAGCACAAGGCGCAGATAAGATTCTGACGAAGATTTACTCAGCATAGGAAATCACCATGGCCGTACTAGTCACTCGCCCCGATGAACGAGGAAAAGCCCTAGTTGACCAGCTGAATCAAGCCGGTGTGGTTGCCTTGCATTTGCCTTTGCTTTCTATTGAAGCGGGTTCTGAGTTGGCTCAATTACCGACGAAACTTAATCAGCTAAAAAGTGGTGATTATGTATTTTTGGTTTCAAAAAGTGCGGTCGATTTTGCGGATAAAACCCTGAAAGATATTGGCTTTAGCTGGCGTCAAGATTTACAATACTTTACAGTTGGACATAGAACGGCACAGCATTTTTCCTGTCAAACTGAATGTACTGTTCGTTATCCAATAACGTCGGAAAATACTGAAGGCGTGCTAAATTTACCGCAAATGACAGAATTAACAGATAAAAACTTGTTAATTTTACGTGGCAATGGTGGACGAGAATTATTACGCGAACAGGCCACACTACGCGGTGCAACTGTTGATACAGTCGAATGTTACCAACGCACGCCGATTAGTTATAATAACGAAGAGCAAACCAGTGTTTGTATTCGTTCTGGTGTGCAAACCCTTGTAGTAACAAGCCTTGAAATTTTGCAGGCGTTAATCGAATTTGTGCCTGAAAATGAACAAAATTGGCTTAAAAATTGCTGTTTAGTCACGGTAAGTCAACGCATTGCAGATGTCGCAGCACAACAAGGTTGGCATAATGTGGTGGTTTCCGCTGGTGCGGATAATCAAAGTTTACTTAATACCTTACTTAATGAAGTAACTCCCCTTTCTCACTAAGGAAAAGATATGGCGAAAGAGAAATTAACCCCTGAAACGACAGATGAAATCCAAGCAACCGATGCAGTGGAAATTCAAACTGAAGATCGCGAGCCTGTTGCGCCACGTACACAAACTGTTGTGAAGAAAAGTGGTACTGGATTAAGTTTATTGGCTATTCTCATTGCACTTGGCGTGGGTGGTGCAGGTTATTATTTTGGCCAACAAAAAGTGGATGAATTCCAACAAAAATTGACCGCACTTGAAGCTCAAATCAATAATAAAACGGTGGTTTCAGCACCTGCTCAAGAAGTAAAATTTGATACTACACAGCTTGCTCAATTAGAGTCTGCGAATAAAGCAATGCAAAACAAAATTGCGCAAATAGAAGAGCTAATCAATGCAAAATCACATGAGTTAGTTGGCTTACAATCACAAATTAATAAAGTGAGCGCACAAGCTAATGCTCAACAGCCTACTGATTGGTTATTCTCAGAAGCGGATTTCTTGCTCAACAATGCATTGCGCAAATTAGTGTTAGATAATGATGTGGACACAGCGGTTTCACTCTTAAAACTCGCTGATGAAACCCTTGCTAAAGTAAATAACTCACAATCCGCAGCTATCCGCAGTGCAATCAATCAAGATCTGAAACAACTTCTCTCCGTAGCTGGCGTGGATCAAAATTCGGTCATGCAAAAATTATCGCAATTAGCTAATACGGTTGATGAACTACCTGTGTTAGATGTGAATTTCGGTGATGATCAAAATGCAACAAAATTATCAGATTCCCTGTCTGACTGGACAGAAAATGCAAAAAAAAGTGCGACTTCCTTCTTAAATCACTTTATTCGTATTTCACCGAAACATGGTGCGGATCGCAAAGAATTATTAGCGCCAAACCAAGATATCTATTTGCGTGAAAACATTCGTTTACGCTTACAATTAGCGATTATGGCAGTACCTCGTCAGCAAAATGAGCTTTATAAACAATCTTTAGAAGCCGTCGCATCTTGGATTCGTAGCTATTTTGATACCAATGCTGAAGTGACTCAAAGTTTCTTAAAATCAGTGGATGAATTATCTGAAGTATCCATCTATGTGGATGTGCCAAGCCAATTACAAAGCTTAAGTATGCTAGATAAATACTTAAATCGTACACCTTTAGATGTGCAGAAAGTGGAAATCGAAGCAGAAAAAGCGGTGGATAATTCACCAAGAAAAGAAGAAGTAAAACCGGCACCTGAAACGAAAGCGGAAGAGCCAAAAGCTGAAGAAAAACCCGCTGAAGCACCAGCTGCACAACCGGCAACTGAACCCCAACAATAAGGATAGATAATGTTTAGAGTTCTCTTTTTAATGATCGCCTTACTTGCTGGATTGATTGCAGGGCCTTACCTCTCCGGTCAGCAAGGTTATGTCAGAGTTGAAACGGCAAACACCATATATGAAATGTCACTCACCACATTAGTGATTCTCTTTGTGGTCGCACTTGCGGTGATTTATACATTAGAATGGATTGTCACCCGTTTCTTCCGTTTAAGTAGCAATACCTATAACTGGTTTTCTCGCCGTAAACGTGTGAAAGCACAACGTCAAACCATTGAAGGCTTGATGAAAATGATTGAAGGCGATTATGCCAAGGCAGAAAAACTGATTGGTAAAAACGCGAAACATTCTGCAGAACCAGTATTAAATCTAATTAAAGCCGCTGAAGCTGCACAGCAACGCGGTGATGAATTCAGTGCAAACCGTTATTTAATTGAAGCGACGGAGCTTGCTGGCTCAGATAACCTATTAGTCGAAATTGCCCGTACCCGTATTTTATTACAACAAAATAAATTACCGGCAGCGCGTAGTTCCGTCGATAGCTTGCTTGAAATGTCAGATCGCAACAAAGAAGTATTAAAACTTGCTGCTGAAATTTATAGCCGCTCCAAAGCTTATCAAGCACTTGATGGCATCTTAGATTTAATCGAAGGTTCTGGATTATTCTCAGCTGAAGAATTTAAAGTGCTTCAACAAGAAACAGAAAATGGCTTGTTAGATGAGAAAATGAATGAAGAAGGCGTTGAAGGTCTGCTTGCATGGTGGGAAGCTCAACCACGCCGTCGTCGCAATGACTTAGA